>NZ_JAPFHB010000009.1:0-217048 GCF_059803555.1 Chryseobacterium sp. TB1-D10
TGCTTTTCTCTTTCTAAATTTAATATTTTCCCAATCATATTTTATTATTACAAATCTAAAGGAACGGAGCTCTTTTTTTGCTAAGGGAAAAGCTGTGGCAAAAAATAGCGGGAACGGAAGGCGGATAAAGGCGTCCAAATTATAATTATTGTATTATTAAAATCCTTTTTTCTTTTGTCTTTTTTCTTGTGTCTTTCATTTATTTTGTAACAAATTATTTTTATTTCTACTAACCGAATAGAGTTAAAGCAAGAATGGATTCTGAGAAAGAATTTTTAGAGAAAATCGATAAACATAAAGGGATTATTTTCAAAATCTCCAAAATATATATGGACAACCGTGATGACCAGAATGATCTCTTCCAGGAGATTGTTTATCAGGTTTGGAAGTCTTTTTCGAGCTTCGAAGGTAAATCTGAATTCTCAACCTGGCTTTATAGAATTGCATTGAATACGGCGATTATTTTCCTGAAATCGGAAAAACGACGAAGCTTTATTCAGAACGATGATGTTTCTGTTTATAAAATCAAAGAGGAAGATTACAATCTGGAAGATGAGCTGAAACTGAAGCAAATGTATGAGGCCATCCAAAAACTGAATCCCATCGACAAAGCATTGATTTTCTACTATTTGGAAGATTTTTCAGGAAAAGAAATGGCAGAGCAAATGGGAATTTCGGAAGGAAATGCGAGAGTGAAACTGAATCGTGCGAAAGAGAAATTAAAGGAATTAATTTTATAATGAGCTTCCCTTCGTCAAGCTCAGGATAAACTTCATCTCAGCCTGAAAATTCTAACATCTAATATCTAATATCTAATATCTAACAAAAATATGGAACTCGATAATCTTAAATCACTTTGGAATAAGGAAGATGTTTCCGAAACGCCGGAGATTTCGCCTGAGAAGCAGAAACAAATGCATCATCCTCTGGAAAGGATCAGGCGAAATATGCGCAACGAATTCTGGTCAACAGCAATACTTTTGCCTATCATTCTGATTATAATCTGGTTCTTTCCTATTCCTTTCAGATTCAAACTTTACATCGAGGTTTTGGTTGGTTCTATGGCTTTGATAACGGGATTTTTCTTTAGCAAATTCTTTAAACTTTATAAAGAAATTAGTAATTCTGCGTTGGGAACTTTGGATTCGTTGAAAGATTTGTTGCATCAGTTTGAATTGAATAAACAGTATTATCTTTCATTCTACCTGAGTTTCGTTCCATTTTTTGTTTGTGAAATAATCATCGTAACAGAATCTATCCCATACACTCATGAATACACGGACGGACTTTTAGCTTTTAAATTTCTAGCATCAATTCTATTTGGATTATTTTTCATATATATTTTGGGAAACTGGTGGTTCAAACATTTCTACGGAAAATACATCAAAAAGATTGAAGCTTTGGTTGAGGAGATGAAACAGAATTAGGATAAAGAAACTCAATAAATTTATTAAATTTGAGAAAAATATTTTATGAAAAATATATACAATTTTCTTTTTTTCTTTTTAATTATTGGGTTTTCTGCACAGAATTTAGAAAAAAAGGCTCAGGAAATTACAGAAGAAGGTATTACACTGTATAGAAGCGAAATGGCAAGTTGGTACGGAACTGATGTTTTTCTTGCAAATTATAAAAATCGAGAAAACATTGGCGGTTATTTTTCATACATAGACGAAGGTGTTCCAAAATGTATTTTTTTTTCAAAAAACAATCAAGTGATTGGAACCATTGCTTTCCCCACAAACTACAAACCGGAAAATGCTGACATTGATCTTAAAGAACGAAATTTCACTAATACCGAAAACGAATATGCAACAATCAGAAAAAGTGCATTAGAGAGAATAAAAACCGATACCATTTTCAAATTTTATAATAAGACAGATTTCAACCTGATCCCTATTATTAAAAATAACTCAAAAAAAGTATACGTTTTAACTGGACCAAAAGAAAACAATGTTGTGTTTTTTGGCAATGATTATCTGATCGACTTTAATAAAAAAAATGAAATCAAAAAAGTTCAACGCTTGCATAAATCGCTTATTTCTCAAAAAATTGTAGATAATGAAGTTGGTAAAACAGTATCGGGAGTTCATTCTCATATTTTGGAAGATTGGCCATATATGACTCCGACTGATATTTGCACGTTGATGCTCTATCAAAATCTTACTAATTGGGAAAGCTATAATGTTATCTCCAAAAAATATATGAGTATTTGGAATGGTAAAACAAATAATCTGTTCATATTGTTGACAGATGTCGTTAAGAAAATAAATGATGACCAGCAGAAAAGACATCCTGAAAAACAAAATCCCAGCAACAGTAATATAGACAAGTAAATTGATAATATAAAAATATTTAATATAGAAGATTAATTTCGCGAGTAATCTAAATCACCTCATTAAAAATCAATTTCAAAAACAATAAGATGCTTATGCATTTCCGTAAGCTGAAAATTTTTGTAAATTTGCCAACTTATGGGACAAATCCTGTCAATTGATTACGGAAAAGCAAGAACTGGAATAGCAGTGACAGATGATATGCAAATCATTGCAAGCGGACTGACAACGGTGGAAACGCCAAAGCTGACAGATTTTCTGAAAAAATATTTTTCTGAAAACCAGGTAGATGAAATTGTGATAGGACTTCCCACAGATCTAAAAGGAAACATGTCCGACATCGAAACTGAGATTCAGAAATTTATTTCAATCTTCGAAAAGGATTTTCCTGACAAAAAAATCAATCGTATGGATGAGCGTTTCACTTCCAAAATGGCTTCTTTTTTCATCAGCCAAAGTGGAAAAAACAAAAAGCAAAGACAGGAAAAAGGATTGATTGACAAAGTGAGTGCAACGATTATTTTGCAGAATTTTTTAGAACAAAAAAGATGATTTTACCAATTAGAGCCTTTGGCGACGCGGTTTTAAGAAAAAAAGCACAGGACATCAACCAAGATTATCCCGAGCTGAAAACGCTTATCGAAAATATGTTCGATACGATGAATGGTGCCAACGGAATTGGTTTGGCAGCGCCACAAATTGGACTGGACATTCGTCTTTTTATCATTGATGTTTCGCCGCTTGCAGATGATGAGGATTATGAAGATATTGCTGACGAGTTGAAGGATTTCCGAAAAGTGTTCATTAATGCACAGATTTTGGAAGAATCTGGTGAAGAGTGGAAATTCAATGAAGGCTGTCTCAGCATCCCGGAAGTTCGTGAGGATGTAAAGCGTAAATCGACCATCAAAATAGAATATTACGACGAAAATTTCGTTAAACATACCGATACTTTCAAAGATATCAGAGCAAGGGTTATTCAGCACGAATATGATCATATTGAAGGAATTCTTTTCACAGATCATCTAAGCGCTTTGAAGAAAAAAATAGTCAAAGGAAAGCTTCAGAAGATTGCAAACGGAGAAGTGAGCGTGAATTATAAAATGAGGTTTCCAAAATAATGCTGGAAGATGGATGAGTGAAAATGGAAGTTTTCTCAATTCAAATCAATCAACTATTAACAGACAACTATCAACTAAGTTAAATTAGATTAAAGAAAACATACTAAAATGCAGTTAGAAAAAATTATTTCAATCTCCGGAAAACCGGGACTTTTCAAATTGGTTTCTCAACTAAAGAACGGATTCATCGTTGAAGATATCACAACTAAGAAAAAAACAAGCATCTCAAATTCAAGCCAGGTAAGCTTATTGGATAATATAGCGATGTTTACGTTTGATAAAGAAGTTCCATTGTTCGAAGTTTTTGAAAATGTTGCAAAAAACCACGATTACAAAGCGACCATCAGCCACAAATCTTCCGGCGATGAGCTAAGAGCTTTTATGACAGCTTCTCTTCCTAACTATGACGTGGAAAGAGTTTACGAATCTGACATCAAAAAACTGGCGCAATGGTACAACCTTTTGCACAAAGCGGGTTACATCACACCTGAGAGTTTTGTAAAAACTGAAGAACATTCTGAAGTTGTAGTTGCTGAAGAAAAAACTGAGGAAGCAACAGAGAAAAAACCTGCAGCTAAAAAAGCGCCGTCAAAGAAAGCAGCTCCAAAAGCGGAGGAAGCAACTGAGGAAAAACCTGCCGCCAAAAAACCTGCCGCAAAGAAAACGACTAAAAAAGAAGATTAATTTTTCATAATTAATTTCAAATTATAAAACTCTCTCAGAAATGTTTATTTTTGAGAGAGTTTTTTTTATGAAAGTTATTTCACTTGTTCCTTCGATTACGGAAACCTTGTTTGATCTGGGTTTGACTTCTGACGAGATTATTGGAAGGACAAAATTCTGCATTCATCCGAAAGAATTGGTGAAAGATGTAGAAATCATTGGCGGAACTAAGAATATTAATATTGAGAAAATAAAATTACTAAAACCAGATATAATCATCGCCAACAAAGAGGAAAATGTGAAAGAACAGGTTGAAGAATTAATGAAAGACTTCAAAGTTTTGGTAACGAATGTAGAGACTTTGGAGGACAATTATTATTTGATCAAACAACTTGGTCATCTATTTGGAAAGGAAGACAAAGCACAATTTTTTAATCTGCAAACTTACGAAGCTTTTGATATTCCAAAACCTGAAAATAAACTGAAAGTTGCATATCTGATTTGGAAAGATCCTTACATGACCGTTGGTGGCGATACTTTTATTTCCAAGATTCTGGAGGAATTGGGATTTGAAAATCAATTTAAAAGTCAGAAACGATATCCCGAAGTTCAATTGGAAGATTTGAGAGAAGCGGATTTGATTTTCCTTTCGTCAGAGCCTTTTCCTTTTAAAGAAAAACATATTGCAGAGATTCAGGATATTTGTGTAAATCAGAAAATAATGATTGTGGACGGCGAAGCATTTTCCTGGTATGGATCGCACTTGGCGAAGTGTGGCGAGTATTATCGGGAGTTAATAGAAAAAGCTTAAAATTACAAAAGTCACAAAGGAAAATTACTTTTGTGACTTTTGTGGTTTTATTATACAGAATATTAATCTACAAAATCTTCGCAACCTCCTCGCAAAGCCAAGTCAATAATTCCTCGTCTTCTTTTGTAAAAGGGTCTATTTCGTGACTGTCAATATCGATTTGTCCGATATTTTCTCCGCCTTTGAAAATTGGAACCACTATTTCAGCTTTTGTATCAATAGAACAAGATAAATAATTGTCCTGAGCGTGAACATCAGGCACTACGAAAGTCTCCCCAGAAACCGCCACCTGACCGCAAATTCCTTTTCCAAACGGAATGATAATATGATCAGTCACTGCGCCGACGTAAGGTCCTAAAGCCAACTCGTCTTTGTCACCGTTCTTAAAATAAAAACCCGTCCAGTTGTAATATGAGATCTCTCTATCTAAAAGTTGACA
The DNA here is from genome assembly GCF_059803555.1 of Chryseobacterium sp. TB1-D10. Classification (NCBI taxonomy): domain Bacteria; kingdom Pseudomonadati; phylum Bacteroidota; class Flavobacteriia; order Flavobacteriales; family Weeksellaceae; genus Chryseobacterium; species Chryseobacterium sp. TB1-D10. Next base: position 5,371 of record NZ_JAPFHB010000009.1, read on the forward strand.
TACTTTCAGAAGTTTAACATTTGTCTCTTGTGGACTTTCCAAGATTACTGAAAGTCGTTTTTTAAGTTCTACCATTGTTTTATTTTAATCCTTCGAAAGTTAATTCTTTATAGCCGAACATTCCCCGGTCTTTTATCATTTGTGCGACGCCGTTTGGCAATTCTTCTTCCCAACCCAAATCATGGGCCATAATTTTTTTCAGAATCTCTCTCGAGTATATTTCTAAGAATTTTGGATTGTAATTTTCTATGTCCACAATTCTCTTATTCAGCTTGAAATACTTATATAATTCCTTCAAATTGTCGTGGACTTTCAGATTTTCTGAGGTCAGTAATTCGCCAGTTTCAGGATCTTTGTAAGGATAAAGATAAACACGCATATCCTTTTTGAAAAACTTACCGAACGCTTCCAAAATTCCGCCCGGAAGATTCTTATAATATTCCTCGTCGAAAACATCTAAAAGGTTGTTTACACCCATCGCAACACCAATATGCTGATTGGTAAATGATGAGAAATAATCTACCATTCTGTAATATTCTGAGAAATTGGAAATCATTACCGTGTAACCTAAAGTTCCCAAAATATCAACTCTGTCTAGAAAATCCCTTTCATCAATATCGCCGGCAGCTCTTAAGTTAGATATTGTAATTTCAAATAAGATCTGTGTATTTTCACTGTCGCAGGCATTATCTTGATTAAACAAATCCAGGCCGTGCTCAAACATATCAATATTCACGCGTGTTACAGGACGGAAACTTCCTCTTACTGCAAAAATATTTTTCTTGTAAAGAATATCCGCAGGAAGCATATTATTTCCTTTCGAATTGAAAATAACTGCATCTGTCATTCCTAATTTCACCAATTGAAGACTCATCAGACGATTGTCCACGTATTGGAAAACCGGACCGCTGAAATCTATCATATCAATCTCCAAACGATCCAAAGTAATATCATCGTACAAAGATTCTACAAGAATTCTGGGATTATCTGTATAAAAATAAGCACCATAAATCAAATTAACACCCAGACTTCCCAAAGTTTCCTGCTGCAAAGTAGGATTGGTCTCTTTGAATTTGACGTGGATAACGATCTCGTTATATTCCTCACTTTCAGAGTTTTGATATCTGATTCCCACCCAGCCGTGGCCTTTGGAAGTTTTATCAAAATTGATTGTCGTTACTGTATTAGCGTAAGAAAAAAACTTTTTTCCGGGATTTTTTTCTCTTGGAATTCTCTCTTCTATGAGCGCCATTTCGTAGCGCAGCATCTTTCTGAGACGGTTTTGCGTAACGTATCGGTTTTTGTTTTCGGTACCGTAGATGGCATCACTAAAGTCCTTATCGTAAGCAGACATCGCTTTTGCAATCGTTTGAGAAGCACCACCAGCACGAAAAAAATGTCTCACAGTTTCCTGTCCTGCACCTATCTCCGCAAATGTTCCGTAAATAGAGGTGTCCAGATTGATGGCTAATGCTTTCTGCTTAGGGGTAAGTTTTGGCTTTATCACAAAGAATTAGATTTATTTTGTAAATTTACCAAAATAACAGCTAAAATAAAAATGCTTTTAAAATTTTTAGGAACCGGTACTTCGCAAGGCATTCCTGTTATTGGCAGCCATCATCCGGTCTGCCTTTCCAACAACCAAAAAGACAAGCGTTTACGCACTTCTGCCCTCATCACTTCTGACTCTGGAAAGAAGATTTTAATTGACTGCGGACCCGATTTTCGCCAGCAGATGTTGACAAATGGCGAGGAACAGATAGATGCTGTCCTTATAACGCACGAACACAATGACCACATTATCGGTCTGGACGACCTTCGTCCTCTGATTTTCAAGAATAAAGGTTCGATGCCGATTTACTGCAATTCGCGGGTTGCTGTTGAAATTAAAGATCGTTTTCCTTACGCTTTTATAGAACATAAATATCCGGGAGCTCCTAGTTTTGATCTATTCGAAGTTGAAAAAAATTTTACATTATTTGACGAAGTTGAGATTCAGCCGATAGATATTATTCATTCGGAGATTAATATTCTTGGCTTTAAGTTTAAAAATCTGGCTTATATAACAGACGCCAGTAAAATTGATGATAAGGAAAAGGAGAAATTAAAAAATCTTGATTTCTTCATTATCAACTGTCTTAGAAAAACAGAACCTCACCATTCACATTTCATATTGCCTCAAGTTTTGGATTTGGTAGAGGAACTTAAGCCTAAAAAAACCTACCTCATTCACATCAGTCATCATCTTGGATTTCATGAGGAAGTGGAAAATGAACTTCCCGAGAACGTCCATTTGGCTTATGATGGTCTGGAAATTGAATTTTGACGAAAATATAATTTTGATTTACAGTTCGTTAAAAAATAAATTTAAAAATATTTGAAAATCATTTTTATCGCGTCAAAAATATTTCTATATTTGCACACCAATAAAAACAATACAATGCCCAGTTGGCGGAATTGGTAGACGCGCTAGACTCAAACTCTAGTATCGAAAGATGTACCAGTTCGATTCTGGTACTGGGTACAAAAACCACTGATTTCTCAGTGGTTTTTTTCTTTTCAACTTTATAAAAATCTATTCTTCCGGTCTGCTTTGTGATTTTGGTTGTTGAAACTTACTTTGGTTATTCTGACAAGACTAAATTATCTTCAACCTCTCCTCTTCCAGATCGATCTGGAATAACTGCTGACGGATGATCTCTTCATTTACCTTAGGATCTCTATTAAGCTCGGAAAGGTACTCCCTTTGAACTTCGAGCATTTCTATGAAAATGACTTTTGTTTTTTCGTTCATCCAGCTGTCGTCTGCCGCCTTTGCTCGTTCTTCCCAATGTTTCAGGAACATTTCCAATCCTGCGTGATCTTTCAATTCATTTTCATATTTAGACTTCAGGAATTGATAAATATGCTGTTTCAGTTCTTTTTTTATTTTTTGTTTGGTTGAATGTTCATTTTCTTCAGCAAAAACGCCATCGAAAAAACCTGTTCTTTTGATGATGTATGGCAACGTAAGACCTTGCACCAAAAGTGTCAACAGAATCACGACAAAGGTTATGAATAATATTAAATTCCTGTGTGGAAAAGCTTCGCCATTGCTCAAAGTTACGGGAATTGCTAAAGCAGCTGCCAGAGAAACTACAACACGCATTCCCGTCCAGCCCAATAAAAGAGGCATCATCCATCGGCGTGCTCTGGAAGAAGCATGTGGTTTTACACTCGGACGGAAAATCACTGTTGCAACCAATGCTGCGTAAGAACTTATCATTCTTGCTGCTATCAAAATTACAGTTACCAAAACACCATAACCAATGGCTGTCTCCAACGGAATCTGATCTTCACGAAGTCCATCTACAATCTCGGGAAGTTCCAATCCGATGATAAGGAAAACCACACCATTTAAAATAAATATCAAACTTTCCCAAACGCTGTACGCGTGGATTCTACTTGTACTATTGAGGAATTTCAATCGTCTTGCTGACATAAAAAGTCCACCAGCTACAACCGCCAACACACCAGAACTGTGAAGCTGTTCCGCAATCCAATACATTAAGTAAGGTTCGATAATTGTCAAAGCAATATCAGAAGGCGCATCTGTCGGAAGAAGCTTGTGCGCCTGTACGAAAAGCCATCCCAAAAGCAAACCAATTCCAACGCCGCCAATTACCATCCAGAAGAAACTTAAAGTTGCATCCTGCCAAACGAACTGGCCCGTCCCAACAGCAACCAATGCGAAGCGGAAAATAATCAATGATGAAGCGTCGTTGAGAAGACTTTCCCCTTCCAGAATAGTAGAAGTTGATTTGGGAATAGTTACAAACTTCGTAATAGCGCCAGTACTCACAGCATCTGGAGGTGAAACAATCCCACCAAGTAAAAACCCCAAAGCAATTGTAAACCCGGGAATAAAATGATTGGCAACCAACGCTACAGATAATGCTGTAAAGAAAACCACCAGAAAAGCAAAACTCCCAATAATCCGCCACCATTTCTTCATTTCTTTAAATGAAATAGTCCAGGCGGCTTCGAAAAGTAAAGGCGGAAGGAATATGAAAAAAATAAGATCCGGATCGATCCTGATGACCGGCAGTCCGGGAATAAAGCTGATTAGCAATCCACCAACCACTAATAAAATCGGATAAGCAATTCTGAGTTTTGCAGCAAACATATTCAGAAGAACGATGACCGCAACCATTGCCAATAGAAAAGGTAAAAGACTGTGCATTGTAATATTTGTGTTTAAGATACAAAAATAACAATTACATGGACTTTATAAAATACAAATTTCGAATCTGTTTTCAAAGATGATATTCGTCACACCAATTTATTAAATCATTAATAATTTAACTTTTTTTATAAATATTCAAAAATATCAATAATGATTTTCGTCATTAATTATCGACCTAACAAATGTCATATCTAATTTTTCTGCAACCATTATTAATAAAAGGCAAATCAAAAATTAATAAAATTTTAACATTTAGACAAAATCGATAAGTATTATTGAAAAAATTTATCAATAATACAAATCGTAGAATACATAAGATTTTTGTCATCATAATATAATATTGTTTTTGTTATTAACCTTATACCTTTGACCTATCAAAAAAGAAAAATAAATAATTATAACAATTAAATTTTATTAAAATGAAAAAAACGAAAAATCTAATTAGTCTTGGTTTAGTTTTAGGAGGTTTGCTATTTCCTCAATTATCAAATGCTCAAAAATTAAATCAAAAATCAACGACAATCACAGTTTCAGGAACATCTCCGATGCACGATTGGGAAATGACAGGTTCATCAGCAACTTTCTCTGGAACTTTAGCAAGTAATGCTATCACAAACATCACTTTCACTGTTCCTGTAAAAAACCTAAAAGCAGAAAAAGGCAAAACTATGGAAAAGAAAGCCTACGAAGCTTTGAAATCTGACAAAGCACCAAATATAACCTTCACAGCAACTTCCATTAATCTAGGAAAAAGCAATGCTGCAGGAAAATTAACCATCGCCGGAGCTTCTAAAAATGTTTCATTTCCTGTATCAATTGTAAAAAAAGGAAACACTTACATCATTGACGGAACCGAAACTATTAAACTATCAGAATTCGGAATGGAACGCCCGGGATTTATGGGAATCAAAACCGGCGATGTGGTCACTGTCAAAGTAAATGTGGTTGCAGAGTAAATCAATCTTGAAAAATTAACTGAATAATATTTAATATCATGAAAAGAAATCTATTAAAAGCCGGCTTCATCGCAGCTTTACTCACAGCAACATTCGGATTCGGTCAGGAAGGCAAACTGGACAATTTGAAACCAAGAGACAAACGAGGATTGACAGTCTTTGAAAATCCAAAAGATACCGTTTCAACCTTTGATCACTTAAGAGTGAAAGTTGGTGGCGCATTCGCTCTGCAATTTCAAGGATTGAAACACGAGAATAATGCAACGCCGGTTCTGAATGCTACAGGAGTAAATACAAATCAATTATTCGATCTTGGAAATAATATCAACCTTCCAACAGCTAATTTAGATCTTGACGTTGCTTTGTACGATGGTGTAAATCTGCACTTGAGAACATTCCTTTCTTCAAGACATCACAACGAAACTTATGTAAAAGGTGGATACTTACAAATCGACAAATTGGACTTTATTGAGAAAGGTTTTGCGGAGGACATTATGAAATACACAACCATTAAAGTAGGTCAGGATCAGATTAATTATGGTGATGCGCAACTCAGAAGATCAGACAACGCTTACGCAATCCTAAATCCATTTGTTGGAAATTATCTGATGGATGCTTATGCAACATTTCCTTTCGCAGAGGTTTATTACAGAAGAAACGGCGTGATTGTAATGGGTGGTGTAACCAACGGAAGACTGAACCAAACCGCAACCGGAGGAACAAGTCCGGGAATCTATGGAAAATTGGGATATGATAAACAACTTAATTCTGATTTAAGAATAAGACTTACAGGATCTGTCTACAATATCGCAAGAGCACCAAGACTTGACTTTTATAATGGCGACAGAGCGGGATCCAGATATTATTTCGTAATGGAAAATACAGCAGCCACTTCTTCAGCCCAAATGAGATCTGGAATGGTGGATCCGGACTTCCAAAACACTTTGACCTCATTTATGATTAACCCGTTTGTGAAATACAAAGGTCTTGAATTCTTCGGAATCTTCGAATCTGCATCCGGACGTAATCTTACAGAAACCGAAAGAAGAACCTACAACCAATATGCAGCTGAATTGCTTTACAGATTTGGTAATGACGAAAACTTCTACTTCGGCGGACGATACAACAAAGTGGACGGAAAACTGATCAGCGGAGACGACATCAGTGTGGACAGATATAATATTGGTGGCGGTTGGTTTATGACCAAAAACATTCTTACAAAACTGGAATACGTCAATCAGAAATACGATGGATATCCTACGACCAACATCAAAAGCGATGGTAAGTTCAATGGATTTATGTTAGAAGCTGTGATCTCTTTTTAAATATTTAGTTAATAGTTGCAGGGGAAACTCTCGGGAATCCTCTGCTTTTTAAAAACAAACATTATGAAATTTCTTTATCTGCTTTTCGGTTTATGTTTTTTCTTTTCAAATGCACAGGAAAACTTTGTTAAAATCAATGGCAGCACAAATGTTAACGGTTTTCAGTGTGTCAATAGTAAATTTAAAAATGATGGCAGCATTTATTATTTCTCAGAAAAAAACCTGCCTAATATCATTTTAAAAGTCACCGATTTCGATTGCGGAAACAAGATGATGACCAAAGATTTTCAAAAGATTCTGAATGCAGAAAAATATCCAGAAATGACGATTAAGTTTATCAAGTTTACGAAAACTCAGAAAAATTTCATCGCTGTTGTAGAAGTCAAAATGATGAATCAAAGCAGAAGGTACAATGTAGAATTCGAATTAGAGAATAACAAAATGACTGGCAGAAAGAATGTAAAATTCAGTGATTTCAACATCACACCACCGAAAAAAATGGGCGGAATGATCGTTGTAAAAGACGATTTGGATCTGACATTCAGCTTAGCAACAAAAATTTAAAACACTTTTTCATACAATTAGATTTTTCAATGCAGCATCACTGGGTTTTCCGGTGATGTTGTTTTCTTATACAACCACAGTATTGACTAAAATTAAATACTGATGATTATATGCTTAATACTGATATTTATATATTTAACACTGATATTTCTATGTTTAATATTGATATCTATACGTCTAATACTGAATATTATCCGTCTAATACTAATAATTATATGTTTTAAACTGATAATTATATATTTAATAAACATTATCATCAGTTTAAAGTATATAATTATGTATTTAAAGTATAAAAAAGATAGTTAACACAGTCTAGATGACGGAGTTTAACCGTTCGCGATCAATATCAAAAATGTATTGAAACCGATTTAAGATTTCGAATAGCAAAACAGCCGTTTTAATCTTTAAAAATTGCGGAAACCCACTTAAAATGCAAATCGTTCGAATCCAATAACCACATCAATTCAAATTCGTAAATTTGCATTGTGAATATCAATCAAGCAGACCTTAATGAATTAGAATTTCCGGAACTTCTTTCGGAGATTGCCCCTTTCGCATTCTCGCCAAAAACGGCAGACAAAATCATGGAACTTCGTCCGATGCCGATTGCCGAAGCCGAAATATCCTTAAAAAAAACCTCAGAATTCCTTTCAAGTTTTGAAGGTGCAGCTGCCGTTCCTTTCGATGAATATGAAGATATTGAAGAAGAGCTGAAACTGATGCTGATCGAGAATTTCCGGTTGGAAAACAAATCTTTCATCAGAATTAAAACGATGACGGAACAGATCGGGAAACTGCAACGGTTTTTCCCGCAGCTTTCCGAGATCTTCCCAACTCTTTTGGAAGAAATCAAACACCTTGAATTCAAAAAAGAAATTGTTGATAAAATCGACAAAGTCTTCAACCGTTTCGGAGAAGTGAAAACTGAAGCTTCGCCAATTCTGAAAGTACTTAGAACAGAAATCCAGCACGCCAGAAAAGCAATTACTGAGAATTTCAACAGAGCATTGTTCAATTATGGGCAAAGTGATTTTTTGGATGATATTAAGGAAAGCATTATAGAAGATCAACGTGTTTTAGCAGTCAAATCCGGATTCAAGAAGAGAGTTGCAGGAAGAGTTCTAGGTCTTTCAAAAACCGGTTCGATTACCTACATTCAGCCGGAAAGCGTTGTCAAACATTACTTCAAACTGAAAGAAAACCAGGAAGAAGAGAAAAAAGAAATCGATAAAATCCTTAGAAAACTGACAGCTGAGCTTGCCGAATTCCAACCGCAGCTTTCAGATTATCAATCTTATATTTTTGATTTAGACTTAATCAGAGCAAAAGCGAAATTTGCAGAATTGGTTAATGGTATTTTACCAAAAATCAACCGTCATCAGACTTTGAGATTGAGAGAAGCTTTTCATCCGTTACTTTGGATAAGAAACAAAAAAGAGAAAAAAGAAATATTTTCGCAAACGATTTCATTAACAGAACATAACAGAATTGTCTGTATTTCCGGACCAAACGCCGGCGGAAAATCCATCACTTTGAAAACCGTTGGATTATTACAATTGATGATCCAGAGTGGAATCCTGGTTTCTTGTCATCCAAAATCTGAAATGTTCTTCTTTGAGAAAATAATGACGGATATCGGTGATAATCAATCCATTGAAAATCATTTATCAACTTACTCTTCCCGACTGAAAAAAATGTCCGGAATGATCAAAGAAGCCGACGGAAAATCACTTTTATTAATTGACGAATTTGGAACAGGTTCAGATCCGGAATTAGGTGGTGCTTTGGCAGAAAGTTTCCTTGAATTTTTCTACGACAAAAAGAGTTTCGGAATTATTACAACCCATTACACCAACATCAAAATTGTGATAGAAAATCTTCCCGCAGCTACAAATGCCGCCATGCTTTTTGATGAAAATTCTTTGGAACCTTTGTACAAATTGGAAGTTGGGCAAGCCGGCAGTTCATTCACATTTGAAGTGGCAGAGAAAAATAGAATTCCGAGATTTATCATCAATTCTGCCAAGAAAAAAGTGGAACACGACATTGTGAATCTTGATAAAACCATTGTAAAACTTCAGCAGGAAAAATTCGAGGTTGAGAAAATCAAATCCGATCTTTCCGAAAAACGAGATTCTGTAGAAGACAAGCGTGATAATCTTCATAAACTCAATGAGCAGCTTCAGCAAAAGCTTCATAATTTCCAGAAATTATATGAAGATGAGCATAGAAAACTTCAGTTCGGAAATAAAATTGAATCTTTTATCGACAGCTACGTGAAAGGAAAATCAAGAAAAGATGTGGTGAAAGATTTCGTTAAGATTCTGGAACAGGAAAAGTTTCGAAAAATTGGCGTTGACAAAGACGAAAGCAAACGTTTGCAGGTCATCAAACGAAAAATCACACAACAGCTGAAAAAAGAAGATGTTCAGGAAAAAATCGTTGAAACCAACGAAAAACTGGAAGAAAAACGTGTTGCAGAACGTGCAGTTTGGATGAAAGTCGGTCAACGCGTCCGCATCAAAGGAAGTGCGAGCGTTGGAACGATAGACGAAATCAAAAAAAATAAAGTCACCGTGAATTACGGAACTTTCAAAACCACAATTGACTCTGGGGAATTGGAGAGGATTTAAAAAACTAAACTATGAAAATTGAAACCAAAATTGGATTGCGAGATTATATGAATCTAAATGTACAATTAATTACAAGTAAAATTTCTTTTTATTTTATCCCTCTTGCAATCATCATTTTGTTGACGAACAATATTGAAGGAATTTTACAAAAAGATATATTATCAATACTGTATGTGCTGGTAATTTTAGTATTTAGTATTTGGTTTCCTATTAATATTTACAAGAAGTTGAAAAGGGAATTTTATACACATAAGAATTTACAAGAATCCATTATCTTTGATTTTTACAAAGAAAAAATAGAAATTATTGGAGAAACTTTTCAATCAGAGATTTCTTGGTCAAATGTGCATAAAGTCAAAGAGTTGAAGAAGTGGTTTCTAATATATCAAAGTAATAATTTAGCAAATTTGATTCAGAAGAAGAATTTCACACAAGAACAAAAAAAAGAATTGAGAAATCTTATCATTCAAAATAATATCAATTCAAAATTAAGAAAAGACTAAATAAAAAAAGCGATCAAATTTTGATCGCTTTAATTTTTTATGCGTGAAAATGTGTTTTCACTTCTTCTAATACTTGTTCATCACTAAGCTGCGAATCTGTGCCTAGCGTAATATTCAGATTTTTGTACTGCGCTGTTTCCAAAAGGTGGTTTCTCAATTCTTCCTGAGCAGTTCCGGGTCCCGTTACATAAAGATCCGTACTGTTTGTAATTAGTTTTTCGATCTCTTTGTAGAACTTCAGCTTGTTGGATTGTTCCGCATTGTTCGCTGCATTTTCACTTGAATTTCCGTGCTGAATTTCTGCTTTTACTGTATCAACTATTGCAAATTCTGTTACTTCCTGAGAATCGTGATTACTCACTACGATTGCTTTTGTACCGTCTATCCAAAGTCCGGCAAGTTTTTTATCACTCATAATTTATTATTTGAATGATTACTTTCAAGGTTCGTGCTAATGGGTTGTTAAAGGAAGTTAAAGTTGCAATTAATGATAATAAATATCTTCATACATTACGCCAGCTTCTATTCGTGCAGATAACCTGTTCTTTTCCGGAACAATCGGGCAATTATAATCAAATGCGTTATAAGCACAAAACGGCTGATAAGACTGGTTGAAATCAATAACAATTTCATCGCCTTTTGGAATTTTCAGATCCATATATTTTCCGCCGCCGTAAGTTTCTTTACCATTGGTCTCATCACGGAAGGGCAGGAAAAGATGATCCTTGTACTTTTCCATTTGTATGAGTCTCAGATTTTGATAGATGGTCAAAGCATATTTTTTCCCATCAATCTCAAATTCCGCAGTTCCAAATTCCTGATAACTTTGAAAATTCCCTGATGATGTAGGTAATTCAAATGGAACAGGATTTTCGGCTTTTATAAATTTTGCTGTAACGCGGTATTTCAAATCAATTGGAAAGAACGGATGCTTTTTAAAATTCTTCAGATTATCACCTCGCAAAGGAGATTCTTTTGGGTTGAGATATTCAGCATTCAGCTCATTTTGAAACTTTTTTATAGCATCAATATTTTCTTTGGTTTGAGAATTAAAAAACAAAGAGAATAGTACAAACAGAAAACTTAGTTTTTTCATAGTTTAATTTTAATTATTTGATTTCATCGAACCACTTGTTAGGTTTGGGCAGCTTTATCCGCCTTCCACTCCCGATATTTTTCGCCCTCACTTTTCCAGCCACAAAAAAATGAGCTCCGTTCAAGTCGGGCTGCGGATACAATCTTTGTACAACTTTTATAAATTACTCAGTCCGTTCATCTTTCGGGTCAGCGACGATTTCCACCTTTTCAATTTTCGTTTTCTTAACCAGAAAATATTTTTCAAAAGTAGATTTAAAAACCGGAACATCATCATCCTCACCCATCAGAAATCCCCAGGACTGAAGCCCTTCTACTCTATCAAAAATGATTTTCATAATTGCCAAAACCGGAATCGTGAGAAGCATTCCGGCAATTCCCCAAAGCATTTCACCAATTACCAAACCGATGATCACAATCAAAGAATTGATCTTCACTTTGGAACCTACAACTCTTGGCATTATGATATTTCCGTCTATCGCGTGGATCACAACTATTGCAATCACGATAAACAAAACATGGCTCACGCCAGAAGTTGCAAACGTAATCAAAGCGCCAATCAGCAAAGCCGTGAAAATTCCGATGTAAGGCAAAATGTTCAAAATTCCTGTAAGAATGGCGAGCATGAAATTATATTTCACACCGATAATTGTGTAAGCAATCAAAGATAAAATCGTGACAATCAGCATTTGGAGAAACAGTCCAACTAAATATTTCTTCACCATAAACTGGATATTATCAATGATTTCAAAAACCGTTTTGTGATAGGCTTCGGAAAAACTGGCGACCAAGAATTTCAGCAAATGCGTTCGGTACAATAGGAAAAATAAGGTAAATAAAAATGTAAAAGCCGTCAGCATCAGGACATAACCAATCGACGTTAATGCTTTTTCCAGAATTGCTGTTCCAGTACTGATTGATTTTTTTGCGGTGTCATTCAGGTACAAAAGCTGATCTTTTCTCCTCACACCGAATGTTCTGGAAATCCAACTTTGAAGATCATCTATCAGATCCACAAACTGTTTCTGAAACTGCGGCCAGTCATTCGCCAATTTAGCAACCTGAAGCGACAAAACATAAATCACACCACCAATAATTGCCAATGCCAAAAGACTTGCTAAAATGGATGATAAACTTCTTGGAAATCGTAATCGCTTCTCCATAAAACGACCGAGGGGCATTAATAAAATCGCAATCAGCAATCCCAAAACCATTGGAATCAGAATCTGCTCACCAATGATAGCAAGGAAACCCAAGATCACAATGCTAATTAATATACAAGAAAGTTTCAGATAAAAAGGATAGGTTTGATTCATAGTTTATAGGATTGATGTTAGAAGCTGGATGATGGAAGTTCGATTCAAATCTAATCTTTAACTTCTTAATTACTTTCCAATGAGAAAAACAGCCGGAATTTTATGCAATTCCGGTTTTTGTTTCTTCCAGTCGTTGATGGTTTTTGTCTGGATAAATTCGTTTTCAGGATCGTTAATATTTGCTGCGATGCACAGTTTTGTATTTGGATTCAGGAATTTGGTTAAGTCTTCGAAAAGTGGATTATTTCGGTAAGGCGTCTCCATAAAAATCTGCGTGAATCCGGTTTTCTCAACCAAACTTTCCAAATGCTGAATTTCCTTTTTCTTCTTCTCTTTTTCAATCGCCAAATAACCATTGAACGAAAACTGCTGACCGTTGAAACCGCTAGCAATCAAAGCCAAAACGAAAGAACTTGGTCCATTGACGGGAATTACTTTTACATTGTTTTTATGCGACCAACCAACGATGATATTTCCCGGATCGCCAATGCAAGGCAAACCAGCTTCTGACAACAATCCGAAATCCACGCCTTCTTTCATCAGTTTTTGAGCTTCTTTCAAATCAGCAGTTTCGGAATATTTGTCGAGGAGAAACAATTTCAATTCAGGTTGTTTTTTTTCCGGTGCGAAAAACTTGATGACTTTTCTGGCCGTTTTTTCATTTTCCACAAAATAATGATCGACATTCATAATAATATCTTTGATCGTTGGTGCAAAGTAATTAACTGGAGAATTTTCGGAAAGGTAAGCTGGTAAAAGGTAAAGCATATTTTTTTGTTGTAAAAAGTATAATGTAAAATGTATTTCCGATTTTGCGTTATTTTTATAGAACGACAAAATACGTTTTTTATGTTGACAGTTGATTTATGCTGAATCTGCAGCCCGACTTGAACTGAAATCCTTTTTTGCTAGTAATTAATTTCTATTGAAATTTAAATCGTCTTGCAAAAAAGATTAGGAGTGGAAGGCGGATTAAGCTGCCCAAAAATTTATCCCTACAAATCTAATTCAAAACTTCTTTTAATCGATCTTTGTCGAGGCGATTTTCCCAATTGGAAACGACGACTGTGGCAACGGCATTTCCAATGACATTGGTCAATGCGCGACATTCGGACATAAATTTGTCAATTCCGAGAATCAAAGTCATTCCGGCAATCGGAACTTCGGGAACAACTGCCAATGTCGCTGCCAGTGTGATAAATCCTGCGCCGGAAACGCCCGCTGCGCCTTTCGAACTCAGCATAGCAACCAAAAGTAAACCGAGCTGATGTTCCAAAGTCAAATTAATATTGCAAGCCTGAGCGATGAAAAGTGCCGCCAAGGTCATATAAATATTGGTCCCATCGAGGTTGAAGGAATAGCCCGTGGGAACCACCAGACCGACAACGCCTTTTTCGCAACCAGCATTTTCGAGTTTTTCCATCAATCCGGGAAGTGCTGGCTCAGAGGAACTTGTGCCGAGAACCAATAGGATTTCATCTTTTAGATACCTTAAGAATTTGAAAATATTGAAACCGTTGTACCAAGCGACACTTCCTAAAACCAAAATTACGAACAAAGCGGAAGTAGCGTAGAATGTGCCGACGAGCATTGCCAAATTTTTGAGAGATTCGACGCCATATTTCCCGATTGTGAAAGCCATTGCTCCAAAAGCACCAATTGGCGCAAGTTTCATTAATATCTCAACAATTTTGAAAATCGGAATCGTCAAGGTTTGAAGGAAATCGTAAACGGGATAACTTTTCTCAGAGGTAATTGCCAATGCAACGCCGAACAAAATCGCCACCAACAAAACCTGAAGAATATTATCGCCTGTCAAAGGACTGAACAAAGTTTCCGGAATAATATTAAAAATAAAACTCACCATCGAATTGTCGTGCGCAGCTTTGACATATTTTTCTATTTCTGCGCCGTTCAACGAATTTGGATTGATGTTGAGTCCTTTTCCCGGCTGAACAATATGACTGACAATCAAACCAATAATCAATGCTAAAGTCGAAAATGTGAAGAAATAAATGAAAGCTTTTCCGGCGACTCTTCCTACTTTTTTAAGGTCGCTCATCCCGGCAATTCCAGTCGAAACCGTGAGAAAAATAACTGGCGCAATGATCATCTTGACGAGTTTGATGAATCCATCGCCTAAAGGTTTCATTTTTTCGCCAAGATCTGGATAAAAATAACCGAGCGAAACGCCAAAAATAATCGCAATCAAAACCTGAATGTAGAGATGCTGATAGAATCTTTTGGGTTTCAGAGGTTTTTGTTCAATGTCAAAATTCATAAGAGTGGCTTATCTTACAAATTTAGAATTGTTTGTGAATTATATGGTATTGTTCTTAATCTTTTCGGCAATTATTTGGCAGGATTCGTCCAGCATTTGATAAACTTTATCAAAACCATCGATTCCTCCGAAATATGGGTCGGGAACTTCCAGCTCATTATCCAAAATCAACCTGACTTTGTG
Organism: Chryseobacterium sp. TB1-D10; assembly: GCF_059803555.1. NCBI lineage: Bacteria > Pseudomonadati > Bacteroidota > Flavobacteriia > Flavobacteriales > Weeksellaceae > Chryseobacterium > Chryseobacterium sp. TB1-D10. The sequence goes on from NZ_JAPFHB010000009.1 coordinate 20,452, forward strand.
TTTCTGAGAATCATCTGCCAGCTTCAGAACATCTTTGTAATTGTTTTTGTCCATACAGAATATCAAATCAAATTTTTCAAAATCTGACGTTGTGATTGGTCTGGATTGTTGTGTAGAAATATCGATTCCGTTTTTGGTTGCAGTTCTTATTGAACGTTCGTCGGGCTGACTTCCTTCGTGGTAATTGATGGTTCCGGCGCTGTCTACAAAATAACCGTCACCCAATTTATGTTTCAAAATCCCTTCTGCCAGAGGACTTCTGCAGATGTTGCCGAGACAAATCATTAGTATTTTCATTCGATGACTTTTAAAATTAAAACTTTATCAATTTATTGATTTAAAATTTAATTCAAAAATATTTTGTCCGTAAATTTTATATCGTAATATTGCAATATTAAATTATAAATTATGGGAGCAACCAAAACAGAACATTTTACTGAGCGTCAAAATCAAATGGCCAATATCGCAAAAGCATTAGGACATCCTGCAAGAATTGCTATCATAGAATATCTGATGACAGTGAACGAATGTATTTGTGGCGACATTGTAAATGAACTTCCGCTAGCGCAACCGACAGTTTCTCAACATCTTAAAGAACTTAAAAACGCAGGATTAATCAAAGGAAACATCGAAGGAAATGCTATCTGCTATTGTATTGATGAGAATACTTTTGATATTTTGAAAAGTTACTTTTCAAACGTCATTTCTGTAACCAAAGAAAAATGCTGTTAAAATTTTTTGAAAATAACTATCGTAATATTGCAATAAAACAAATTAAAATAATTAAATATGAAACTTTCTGACATTAAACAAATCCTGCCATCTTTAGAAAATGTGGAATTTCAACTGGAAAATGGATCTTTTGTTCCTGAACATTTTCATGTAACAGAAGTTGGAATGATCACAAAAAATTTTATCGATTGTGGTGGCATCATCCGTTCAGAAAAAGTGGTCAACTTTCAACTTTGGAATGCTGATGATTTTGAACATCGCCTGAAACCTGCCAAACTTCTCAATATTATCAAACTTTCAGAAGATAAATTGGGCATCGAAGACGCTGAAATCGAAGTGGAATATCAATTTGAAACCATTGGGAAATATAATCTGGAATTCAACGGAAAAAACTTTGTTCTGGTGAATAAAACAACAACCTGTCTCGTTCAGGACGCTTGTGGAATTCCATCTGAAAAGCAAAAGAAAAATTTATCTGAATTGACTATAAACGAATTAAATTCTTGTACGCCGGGAAGTGGATGTTGCTAAGATGAAACATAAATTCATAAAATATAAAAAACCAATTATTATAACCACATCCGTTATTATTTTGCAACTTATCTTCGGATTTGACCCGAAATTCTGCATCATTAATATCATTTGGTTATTCGTTTAGATTATGACAAAAAAAATATTAGTGCTTTGCACAGGAAACAGCTGCAGAAGCCAAATTGCTGAAGGTTATTTGAAATATTTTGCAGGAGATAAAGCAGAAATTTACAGCGCAGGCGTGGAAACTCACGGTGTAAATCCAAGAGCAATTGCGACAATGGAAGAAGATGGAATAGATATTTCCAACCACACCTCCAACAATATCGATGAATATCAAAATATCGATTTTGATATTATAATTACGGTTTGTGATAACGCTAAGGAACGTTGCCCATTTTTCCCGTCAAGTGCGAGAATAACTCATAACAATTTTCCTGATCCGGCAAAGGCAATTGGAACAGAAGAAAAAATCTTAGAAGAATTCGGAAAAGTTAGAAATCAGATAAAAGAATTTTGTTTTAATTTTATAAAAGAAAATATTTAAAGCGAAAACAAATAATTCCAAATCTATTATAAAAAAAATGTCTGAAATAATTTCAGACATTTTATATTTTATTGAGCGATCTTTTCTTTCAGATCCTTGATGTATTTTTTAAGTTCTTTATCGATTTTCGAAACATCACGAATGGTGTCACAAGCATACATCACCGTGGAGTGGTCTTTTCCGCCCATTTCTTCACCGATTTTTGTAAAAGTTGCATTGGTATATTCTTTTGCGAAATACATTGCCAACTGTCTTGGCAGTGCGATTTCTCTTTTTCTGGTCTTAGACAACAATTGTTCTCTCTGGATTCCAAAATAATCGCAAACAACCTCTTGGATGTAAGGAATATTGATGGTTTTCTTTTGAGTTGTCGCTAATTTATTGATAGTATCTTTTAGTAAGTCTAAACTGAAATCAGATTTGTAAACTGTTGAGTAAGCTATTACCGCATTTACAACGCCGATCAGCTCTCTCACACCGTTTGTCTTCACCTCAGAAGCCAAATAATCCAACATATCATCGGTTAATTCGATTCCGTCACGGCTTAATTTATCAACGATGATTTTTCTTCTGGTTTCAAAGTTAGGAGATTTGATCTCAGCAGAAAGTCCCCATTTGAAACGGGAAATAATTCTTTCCTGAGTATCCAAAATATCAGCAGGTGCTTTATCAGAAGTCAAAATAATTTGTTTCCCATTCTGATGCAAATAATCAAAAATATGAAAGAAACTATCCTGAGTTGCCGCTTTACCGGAGAGGAACTGAATATCATCAATGATCAAAACATCAATCATCTGATAATAATGCTGAAAATCTGTTTTGTTCTGAGATTTGGCCGCTTTCACAAAATCCTGAATGAACTTCTCAGAAGATTGATACAAGACCACTTTTTCCGGGTAAGCAGATTTTACTTCCAAACCAATAGCCTGAGCCAAATGCGTTTTTCCTACTCCATATCCTCCATAAACAAATAATGGATTGAAGGCTGTAGAACCTGGTCGCTTTGCAATCGATCTCGCAACGGTTGATGCGAACTTATTACTTTCTCCTTCTATGAAATTATCAAAAGACTGATCCGCTTTAAGGTTAGAATCAATATTGATTTTTTTGATGCCCGGAACAGCAAATGCGTTGACATTATTTTCTCTTAGTACCGGTCTTGCTTCCTGTATCTTCGGCTGTTGTGTAGAAATTCCTTTTACGTTCATTGTAATTGGTTTTTCTTTCCCCGATGGTTTGTTCTCCATCACAGAATACCACAATTTCACTCCTTTACCGATATTTTTCTTAAGTGCAGCAGACAGTAAAGACAGATAATTGTCCTCGATATATTCTTTGTAAAAATCACTGGGAACAAGCAACGTGAGATTATTGTTCACCAAAGAAATTGGCTGAACCTTATCAAATAACAAGTCGAAAGAGTTTTCTAACTTTTTGAGGTCTGTATTATCCTCCGCTGCGTTTAGATTGTCCCTCATAAATTGGAGACATCTATCCCAGATTAATCCTAAATTTTCATTCATTTTTCTGCTGCTATTTCCGGTGGGATTTTTAGTTTTTAAGAAGACAACAAATATCTAATTATTAATTTTCATAAAAAAATTTTTTCTCTATTGATTATTAAAAAATATATTTGTATGAATTATCAAGCACTTCAAATGATACACACAAAAACCTCAATACGAGTACGTTACGGCGAAACAGACCCTATGAAATACGTCTATTATGGCAACTACGCAGAATACTTTGAGGTAGCAAGGGTTGAACTTTTCCGCAGCCTCGGGATGTCTTATGATCAAATTGAAAAGAGAGGAATTTTCCTTCCTGTTTCAGAATATAAAATTAAGTATTTGAAACCAGCACTTTATGATCAGCTTTTGGAAATAAGAACGTATGTCAAAAAAATTCCGGGAATCAGAATCGAGTTTGATTATGAAATTTATAACGAAGAAAATATCAAAATCACAGAAGCATCCACTACTCTATTTTTCCTTGACTCCGAAACCAATAAAATCGTAAAATGTCCGGATTATCTTATGGAATTGATACAAAAAAAATGGAACATTGAAATTTAAAATTTAATTAAAAAAACATAAATGAACGCATCACATCGCTACAAAGTTTCTCATTTCATATTATGGACAAGAGAAAAAATCATAAAAATGCTGATCATCAGCACAATTCCAACACTTTTATTCTACTTTCTTGGCTGGAAGTGGCTGGCAATCCCATGGGTTCCGATTGCACTTCTGGGCACTGCAACTGCTTTTATCTCAGGATTCCGAAATACGCAGACTTACGGCAGACTTTGGGAAGCCAGACAAATCTATGGTGCAATTATAAACAACAGTCGAAGTTTCGGGATTATGGTCAAAGATTTCATCAGAAAGGAAAATTCTGATCAGGAAAAAGCATTGCACAAAGAATTATTTTATCGCCATTTTGCATGGCTTACAGCTTTAAGATTTCAATTAAGAGAAACTAAAGCTTGGGAAAATGTGAAAACGCGACCTTACAACAGACGCTATCTCAAGTTTTACAAAGTTGCGGAATGGGAATCCGACCTTGGTGAAGAACTAAAAAATTACATCAATGAAAATGAAGTAAAATTCCTCCTCGAAAAGAAAAACCGGGCAACGCAAATCATCGCTTTACAGTCTGATACTTTGAGAAAGATTCACGAAGCAGGATCAATCAATGATTTTAACTATACAGCCTTGGAAAATCAATTGAAAGAATTTTACGATCAGCAGGGCAAATGCGAGAGAATCAAAAATTTTCCTTATCCAAGGCAGTTTTCCACAATCAATACGTACTTCACCAATCTTTTTTGTGTTCTGTTGCCACTGGGTTTTCTGAATGAATTTGCGAAACTGGATAGTATTTATATTTGGTTCACGATTCCTTTCAGTATGCTGTTGGGTTGGGTATTTTTGGTTCTGGAACAGATCGGAGAAAGTTGTGAAAATCCTTTTGAAGGCTGCGCCAATGACGTTCCGATCACCCAAATCAGCCGAACGATTGAGATTGATATGAGAGATATGCTGAACGAGACAGATCTGCCACAAGCCATCCAGCCAACAAACGGAATTTTGATGTAAAATTTTATTGATTCAAAAAAACCAAGTTTCAGCATTTTTACATAACTTGGGATAAATCTTTTTCTTGATGAAAATCTTATCATATTTATTACTTACACTCTGCCTGATTTCCTGTATCAGAAGTGATATGGATCTTAAAACCCTTCAAAGCATTATCAGCAAAAATAGCTTTACCAACAAGCTGAATGTGAATGATGAAATGAAATATTACAGGCCAGACGGAGTGGAGGACATTCAATTTGAAGATTTCCTGTCAAAAAATGATGTCATGACGATAGATCAGGGAGATTTCAATCAAGATGGTGAAGAAGATTATATTGCCAATGTCATCAATAATTTTAACCGGACCAATATTGCACCTTCTCAATATTTTCCAATTATCATTACTTTGAAAAACGGGAAATATGTCATCTACAAATTGGACAAATTCTATGACGCAAAATCTGCAGGCAGAAAACTCACAGTAGATGACAAAGACAATATTCTGTTTTTCTACAGAGATCCGGAAGAAGGTATGAAAATCAAACAGGATACTTTCAGATTCGTCAATAATACACTAGAACATTACAGTAAAAAATAAAATTCAAATGAAATTAAAAACAATATTTACGCTTGCCTTGGCATTTTCTTTAGCCTGGATTTCTGCACAGCAAAAAACCTATTGTAACCCTATCAATATCGATTATGGCTACACACCTTTCGAGGTATTTTCAAAACAAGGAAAACACCGTGCAACTGCCGATCCGGTAATTGTAAATTTCCAAAAAAAGTTATTTCTATTTTCCACCAATCAGGAAGGTTATTGGTACAGTGATAATATGCTGGACTGGAAATTTGTTCACAGAAAGTTTTTAAGAGACAACAAATACACACACGATCTGAACGCTCCTGCAGTTTGGGCAATGAAAGATACTTTGTATGTTTTTGGTTCCACTTGGGAACAGGATTTCCCGATTTGGAAAAGCACAAACCCAACAAAAGATGAGTGGAAAATTGCGGCTGACACTTTGAAAGTTGGTGCTTGGGATCCCGCATTTCATTATGACGAGGACAAAAACAAACTCTATCTCTATTGGGGATCCAGCAATGAATGGCCACTTTTGGGAACCGAAGTTAAAACCAAAACTCTGCAATCCGAAGGTTTTGTAAAACCCGTTATCAGATTAAAACCGGAAGATCACGGCTGGGAAAGATTCGGAGAATATAATGATAATGTTTTCCTTCAGCCATTTGTGGAGGGTGCCTGGATGACAAAGTACAAAGACAAATATTACCTTCAGTACGGTGCGCCGGCAACTGAATTCAGTGGTTATTCAGATGGTGTTTATGTTTCGAAAAATCCATTGGAAGGCTTTGAATATCAGCAGCACAATCCGTTTTCTTATAAACCCGGCGGTTTTGCAAGAGGTGCCGGTCACGGCGCAACGTTTGAAGATAATTTCGGGAATTGGTGGCACGTTTCAACAATTTTCATTTCGACAAAAAATAATTTTGAAAGACGATTGGGAATTTGGCCGACAGGATTTGATAAAGATGATGTAATGTACACCAACACAGCTTATGGCGATTATCCGACTTTACTTCCGCAATATGCTCAAGGAAAAGATTTCTCGAAAGGATTATTTACCAATTGGATGTTACTTAATTATAATAAACCGGTTCAGGTTTCGTCAACTTTAGGTGGTTACCAACCAAATCTTGCAGTTGATGAAGATATTAAAACCTACTGGTCTGCAAAAACAGGGAATTCCGGGGAATGGTTTCAGACAGATCTAGGCGAAGTTTCAACAATCAATGCAATCCAAATCAACTATGCAGATCAGGATGTTGAGTTTATGGGAAAAACGCTCGGCAAAATGCATCAGTACAAAATCTATGGTTCAAACGACGGCAAAAACTGGAAAGTGATCGTTGACAAATCTAAAAATCAAAAAGATGTTCCGCACGATTATGTAGAACTGGAAACGCCTGCAAAAGCAAGATTCCTGAAAATGGAAAATCTGAAAATGCCGACCGGAAAATTTGCTTTAAGCGGATTCCGAGTTTTTGGAAAAGGCGCAGGAAGCAAACCCGAAAAAGTTCAAGGTTTTGTCCCACTACGAGCTGATGCCAAAAAATATGGAGAAAGAAGAAGCATCTGGTTCAAATGGCAGCAGAATTCAGAGGCTGATGGTTACGTTATTTATTGGGGGAAATCGCCGGATAAATTGTACGGAAGCATTATGGTTTACGGTAAAAATGAATATTTTTTTACAGGCGCTGACAGAACAGATGCCTACTATTTTCAGATTGAAGCTTTTAATGCAAACGGAATTTCCGAGAGAACCGAGGTTATAAAATCGGAATAAAATTATAAGTTTTTTCAACAAAAATTCAAGCTTTCGGAGTCATTCTTCGAAAGCTTTTTTATTTTTATTAATATTATTTCGAAATACCTAATTTCCATTAATTCAATGATTTTTAATTTTAGATTAATATTCAATAATAAACTTCTTTTTTTAAAGAAAAAAACTCAACATTATTCGATTAATAGAAATAATTTTATAAATTTATAATTCAATAAGAGAATTAAATAAGAATGGAGTTTTTTCTGAAGTCAGAAGACAATGATGACCGAGCAATTTTTATCACCGGAAATTTCAACAAATGGAATCCAAGAGATCCAAAATTAGAACTGGAAAAATTGGACGAAAGCAATTATTATATCAATATTCCGGATGAATGGCTGAATGATGAGGTAGTAGAATTCAAATTCACAAAAGGCGGCTGGGAAAATGTAGAAATCGACAAATTTGACTGCATCACCCCGAACAGAAAAATAAATAAAGAATCGAAAAAAGTTCAGATCAATGTAGAAAAATGGCGACTAAACTGGGGACCATTCAAAAAGGAATTTTTCCCAACGGTAGAATTGATAAATGAAGAATTTTATATTCCTCAGCTCGATAAAACTAGAAAAGTTTGGGCGCTTTTACCTTTTGATTATTACAAATCTGAAAAAAACTATCCGGTTCTTTATCTTCAGGATGCGCAAAATCTTTTCAATGAAGGATCAGCGTACGGAAATTGGGAAATTGATAAAAAACTGGCGCTTCTCGCAGAGTATGGACGAGGTGAATTAATCGTCATTGCTATTGAACACGGAAATGATGACCGCATAAAGGAATATATTTTTGACAACGACGCCGTGACGGAAAATGCGGAAGGTAAAAAATATCTGAGATTCATCACAGATACTTTAAAACCTTGGGTCGATCAAAATTACAGAACCAAAAAAGACCGTGAAAATACGGGAATTGGCGGAAGTTCTCTAGGTGGATTGATTAGCATTTATGGAGGATTTTTGTATCCCGAAGTCTATTCTAAACTGTTGATTTTTTCGCCGTCGCTTTGGGTAGAACCGGAAAACGATTTTCCGATGATCAGCTTCAGCAATCCTTACAAAATCAAGGTTTATCTGTATGGCGGAAGACAGGAAGGCTCCAGAATGGTTGGCAGAATCAGGCTTTTTGAAAAATCTCTGAAGAGATTGAATGCTCAGAAATCATTTGATTTCGAAGTAAAAACCAATATTAATGAACAGGGAACACATCAGGAATTTTATTGGTCGCAGGAATTTCCAAGAGCTGTAGAGTGGCTTTACATCGATAGTCTGGAAAGTCCTGTGAAAGCCAAAAATGAGTTGGAAAGTGACATCAATAGCGTCAATTAATAATTAAAAAATTGGATTTGGCTTTAGCCGAAAATTTGAAAATATTTATGATTAAAATCTACAACAAAAAAGAAACAACAACACAAAATATATTCTTGTTCAGCGAAGACGATTGGGAACAGGAAAAATCAAATTACCCAAATACTGAACACTTCTTCAACGGAAAAAAGAGCGAAGTTTTCATCAAAACCTATTCTGAAAAAATCAACTTTTTCATTGGAATCGGAAAAGATTCAAAGGGTTTTGAAATCCAAGCTGTAGCGAATAAATTCTCAAATGATTACAAGAAAAATCTACAGTCAGTTCCAACTTCGGTTCATTCAAAATTAGGATTTGATTTAATTGAGGAATTTGTGAAAGGTTTATATTTAGGAACTTACCTCTACCCTTTTGAAAAATCACATCCATTTTGGGATGAGAACTTTGAACTTCATTTTGAAAGTATTTCGGAAGATAAAGCGAAAAATTTAGCCTTAAAAACCGAATCACTTTGTAACGGACAATTTGCCGGAATGGAATGGCTAAACAAACCTGCGAACCATAAAAGAGTGGACCAAATCTCAGAATTCCTCAAATCAACAGCAAAAAAATACGATTTGAATTATAAAGTTCTGAATCGTGAAGAATCTATAAAAAAAGGTTTAGGAGCATTTGTAGCAGTCAATCAGGGAAGTTCGCAGGAAGCAGCTTTCACAATTTTGGAATATAAATCTGGTAAAGAAAATTCAAAAACAGTTGGTTTGGTAGGAAAATGCGTATTATTTGACACAGGCGGAATTTCCATAAAACCTTCTGCCAACCTTCATTATATGAAAAGCGATATGGGCGGCGCAAGTGCGGTGATTGGCGCTTTGATTACAGCTTCGGAACTTAAACTTCCGGTGAATATCATTGCGATTCTTCCGATTACGGACAATGCAGTTTCAGAAAAAGCATATTTGCCAAGTGATGTGATAAAGGCTTACAACGGAAAAACAATTGAAGTTCTTGACACTGATGCGGAAGGCAGAATGACGCTTGCAGACGGACTTTCTTATTTATCAAAAAATTACAAAACCGATGTTTTGATTGATTTGGCAACGCTAACAGGAAGTTCAGTAAGAATGTTTGGCTACACTTGTGGCGCTTATTTTTCCAACAATGACGATTTGAAAAAATCATTAGAAAAGTCAGCAGATAAAACGAATCAGAGAATTTGGAATCTGCCACTTTGGGATGTTTGGAAAGACGACTTCACTTCGGATGTTGCTGATTTTAAGAACATTTCGATGAAGCCTTTTGGTGATTGTATTGTCGCGGCAAAGTTTTTGGAACAGTTTATTGAAGGTCATCAAAACTGGGCACATCTTGACATTGCTGGTGTAGCATTTGGAAATGTTGGCTACGCGAAAGACAAAGCTGCGACTGGTTACGGCGTTCAATTGTTATTGGATTTTATTGAGAATTATAATTAGCAAAACAACTTAGCTTATAGCCTTTCGATTTTGAATAAAAATTAAAAACTAAAAAATAAGAATATCAGACCTCGGTCTTCCGACATCTGACTTCCGCCAAAAATTAATGAATATGGAAAAAACGATTGTCTGCATCTCCTGTTATTACAAAGGCTACGACTTTATGGACGAATGTAAAAAACTTGGAAACAAAGTCATACTCATCACCTCCGAAAATCTCAAAGAAAAACCTTGGCCTTGGCACGCCATAGACGAAGTTTATTATATGCCCGAGCTGGAACCTTCCGTCTGGAATCTCGACCATCTTGTGCAGGGTTTTGCTTATTTGATGAAAAACCATCAGATAGATGCCGTGATTGCGTTGGACGATTTTGATGTGGAAAAAGCAGCAATGATTAGGGAAACTTACCGTATTCCGGGAATGGGACAGACAACTCACCGTTATTTCCGTGATAAACTGGCAATGCGCCAGCAGGCAAAAGACAACGGAATTTCGGTTCCAGAATTTTCATCGATTTTCAATGATGCAAAACTTCACAAATTCACACAGGATGTTCCCGGTCCTTGGGTTTTGAAACCACGTTCCGAAGCTTCAGCCAGCGGAATCAAAAAAATAAACTCAGCAGAAGAACTTTGGCCAGCAGTGGAAAATCTGGGCGACGAACGATATAAATTCCTTTTGGAATCTTTCAAACCCGGCGATGTTTATCACGTGGATTGTTTGGTTTATAATAAAGAAATCGTGTTTTCCTGTTTTTCAAAATACCTTTCTCCACCAATGAAAGTGTCTCACGAAGGCGGCGTTTTCCGAACCAAAACTTTATCTAAAAATTCAGCGGAAGCAATTGGTTTGGAGAAAATCAATAAAGAAGTTCTTGACAAATTCGGAATTCAAAACGGAGCAACACACAGTGAATATATCAGAGGAATCGACGGACAATATTACTTTCTGGAAACTTCATCTCGAGTTGGTGGTGCACATATTCCTGATATGGTGGAGGCTGCGACTGGGGTTAACATCTGGAGAGAATGGGCAAAACTTGAAAATGCCTTATTAGACGGAGAAAAATATTCGGTTGAGGAAACTCAGAAATTATTTGCAGGATTAATTGTCTCCTTGGCCAAAGAAAAACATTCTGATACTACTGACTTACAAAACGAAGATGTTGAAAAATTCTTACCAATCGACTATCACATCGGAATTGTTTACAAAGCAACAACCGAAGAGAAAGTTCAGGAAAGACTGGATGAAGCGGCAACAATCGTCACAGAAAGAATCTTAAACATTCTGCCTCCAAAAGACAAACCGACTTCTTAAGTAATGAACAAGAATATCAATCTTAAAGAAATTATTGATTTCATAAAATCCAATTTATCTAAAGAATATAAATTAATAGCTAATTTAGAAACAATTGAATCAGGAGAATGGGAAAGCAAAGCTTATTACAGATTTGTTGATTCCAAAAATGCAAATCAGCCAGGTTCAAAATGGAAATTTAAAAATAATATTATACTAGAACATCCAAAATTTAAAACAATAGTATTAGATATTCTTGAAGACGACCATCTCGGTGGGATTGAATTCATTAGATATATCTAATTTCTATAATATAATTTTAATTAAAAACAAATATGCCTCAAATCACACATACAGATTATTACTCACACATCCTTGGGAAGAGCATCAAGGTAGAAGTCACGGGACATTTCGGGACTCCTGTCATTATGTTTCCAACTTCGCAGGGCTCTTACACCCAGAATGCAGATTTCCATTTGAACGGAAGCATTTCGTGGTTCACAGACAACGGTAAGCTGAAGCTTTTCAATCTTGAAACCATTGATGCCTTAAGCTTTTACAATAAAAACATTTCGGCTCACGACAGAATCAGAAACTATGAATTATACGTTCAGTTCTTGGTTCAGGAGTTCATTCCTTATATCCAGAGAACGCACAACACGCATCGTGTCGCAGTTGCGGGCGCAAGTTTTGGAGGTTATCACGCTGCTAATTTTGCCTTCAGATATCCGGATTTGGTTTCGCATCTTTTCTGTCTGTCAGGTGCTTTTTCGATTCGAAATTTTATGGATGGAATTCAGGATGAATTAACTTATTTCAATTGTCCGGATGAATTTGTGAAAAATGACGATGCCTGGAAATACAAACATATGCACATCGTTCTCAGCACGTCTGACAGAGATATTTGTCTGGAGCCAACCAGAAGAATGGCAGGAATTCTCACTTCAAAAGGAATCAACCATTGGTACGACGAACAGAAGTGGATAGACCACGACTGGGTACTTTGGAGAATGGTTTTTCCTAAATTCATTGGACGATTTTTCGGATAAAACAAAATTTAAATTAATAAATAACATATAAACTTCGGACTTCCAACTTCGGACTTCCGACCAAATTAAAAAATTATGGCAAAAAAAATTGGAATTTTATTCGGAATGGAAGACACTTTTCCGTGGGCATTCATCGATAAGGTTAATGAATTGGGGAAAGGCGAATATATCGCTGAACCTGTTCAAATTGATAAATTGGAACAAGGCGCAGATTATGGTTATGCTGTGATTATCGACAGGATTTCACAAGACGTTCCGTTCTACAGAGCTTATCTGAAAAATGCTGCCGTTAGCGGAACTTACGTCATCAACAATCCATTTTGGTGGAGTGCAGATGAGAAATTCTTCAACAATGCGTTGATGCTGAAAATCGGAATTCCATTGCCGAAAACCGTGTTGCTTCCTTCTTACGAAAGACCAACAAATACTTCGGAAACATCTTTCAGAAACTTGAAATTCCCGCACGATTGGGAATATATTTTCAATTATGTTGGATTCCCAGCTTATATGAAACCTCACGATGGCGGAGGCTGGAGAAATGTTTACCGAGTTGAAAGTCCGGAAGATATGTGGGCAAAACACGCTGAGACAGAGCAATTGGTAATGATGGTTCAGGAAGAAATCGTTTTTGAGGATTATTACCGTGTGTATTGTCTAGGACGAAAGTATGTTCATATTATGCCTTACGAGCCAAGAAATCCACACCATTTGAGATATGCAACCACGCATCAAACCGAAGGCGCTGCCAGAGAAAAATTGCTTAAAACCATCACAGATTACACTTTGAAAATGAACGAAGCTTTAGGTTACGATTTCAACACGGTGGAATTTGCTGTGAGAGACGGCATTCCTTACGCAATCGATTTCTGTAATCCTGCGCCTGATGCAGACAGAAACTCCGTCGGGGAAGAAAACTTCGAATGGATTGTGGAGCACGCTGCAAAACTTGCCATCGAAAAAGCAAAAGATTACAAACCAGGAAAAGCAAATATCAATTGGGGGAAATTTGTGACCAATAAACTTTAAAACTTAAGTAACTAATATTTAGTGACACAATTTGGAACGCCGAATCGTCGCAGCCCGACTTGAGCGGAAATCCTTTTTTGCGTGTACTCGAGTTCTATTTAGACGGAAATCTTGAGCAAAAAAGATTGGGAGCGGAAGGCGGATTAAGCTGCCCAAATTGTATCATTAATAAAGCAACTACTAACTAACTTTAACTAACAAACACAAATAATATGCACAGATTTACGATAGGTGTAGAAGAAGAATATCAAATTATAGACGCCGAAACGCGGGATCTCGTCTCGCACGTTTCAAAAATAATCGAAGGAGGAAAAGCCGTTCTAAGTGAAAACTTAAAACACGAAATGCACGAATCTGTTGTCGAAATGGAAACGGGAATTTGTGAAAATATCCAGCAAGCACGTAAGGAACTCACCGACCTAAGAAGACATCTTGTAAAAACCGCACACGACCAGGGTTTGCGCGTGTCTGGTGGCGGAACACATCCATTTTCGCACTGGAAAGATAATGTCATTACAAAAGATGCGCGTTACGATAAAATCGTAAGTGATATGGGCGATGTTGCAAGGTCCAATTTAATTTTCGGATTGCACGTCCACATCGGAATTCCTGACCGTGAAGAAGGCATCAGAATCCAAAATGTGATGCGTTACTTTTTGCCGCACGTTTACGCTTTGTCCACCAATTCACCTTTTTGGGTGGGGAGATTGACAGGTTTCAAATCTTACAGGCAGGAAGTTTTTGCTAAATTTCCAAGGACAGGATTGCCAAGTTATTTCGGTAGTGTTGCAGAATTTGATGCTTACGTCAACCTGATGGTAAAAACCGGAACAATTGACAACGCCAAGAAAATCTGGTGGGATCTGAGAGTTCACCCCTTCTACCCGACCATCGAATTCAGGATTTGTGATATGCCAATGACGATTGACGAAACCGTTTGTCTGGCGGCAATTATGCAGTCATTAGTTGCGAAAATCTATAAAATGCATCAGCAAAATACGAGTTACAGAAGTTATAGAAGACTATTATTAACAGAAAATAAATGGCGCGCTTCAAAAGACGGAATCGATGCACATTTGATAGACTTCGGGAAAGAAGCGAGTGTTCCTTATCGTGATCTTTTAGAAGAACTATTAGCTTTTATCGATGACGTTGTAGACGAGTTAGGTTGCAGAAAAGAAGTGGAATTTGCGAGAGAAATCTGCAAAATGGGAACTGGTGCAGACCGACAATTGAAAGTCTTCAACGAAAGTGGCGGCGATCTTAAAAAAGTCGTGGATTACATGATCTACGAAACTGAGAAAGGATTGATTTAATTGTAAATAATGAATTACTAATGATAAATGATTTTGCGATCACTTAGTAATTCAAAATTACCTCAAATTTAAAATTCTTAATTTTGTACAAAATTTATGAATATGAGTAAAAATGATGTAAGAATTGCGCTTTTGGATATGAATAACAACCATCCGAATCAAGGGATGCGCAATATTAAAGAATTATCTCAAGCTTTTCAGGAACAATCTGACAGTGATGTTTCAATAGAAATATTCGACGTACGTTATAAAAATGAAATGCCTAATGTGGCTGATTTCGATATATTTTTATCTTCAGGAGGTCCGGGAAATCCGCACCGTGAAGGTTACGAATGGGAAAATAAATATGCTGATTTCCTAGATCAGATATGGAAACATAATCTGGAAAATGAGCAAAAAAAATATGCTTTCCTGGTTTGTCATTCCTTCCAATTGGCAGTAATCCATTTTGGAATTGCTAACGTTTGCAAAAGAAAATCTTATTCTTTCGGCGTCATGCCAATCCATAAATCTGAAGATGGCGAAAAGGAATTTCTGTTCAAAAATCTTCCAGATCCTTTTTATGCCGTAGATTCAAGAGGTTACCAATGTATCGAACCAAATCAGGAAAAAATAGACGAATTGGGAATGAAGGTTGTGGCTTTGGAAAAGTACCGTCCAACAGTTCATCTCGAAAGAGCGCTGATGGCAGTTCGTTTTTCTGATGAGATTTTCGGAACGCAATTTCACCCGGAAGCAGACCCAACAGGTTTTGTAAAAAATCTGGAAGACGAAAAAAATAAAACGGCAATGATCGAAACTTTCGGAATGGAAAAATATCTGGAAACCATTGATAGAATGAATGATGATGACAAAATCGTTCTGACGCAGGCTCAAATCATTCCAAGATTTTTGAAACTCGCTTCTGAACAGATCACCAAGAATTTAGCTTATATTTAATAAAAAAGCACCAAACACAAACTATGATCCCAAAATACAGAACTCAATTTAACAAAGAATTTTCTCAGGAGAAATATCAGAAAACAAATGAGCTAATCATAGAGAAATGCGGTCAGGAAGCCGCGTTTCGTCTTTCTGAAAGTCCAATTTTCCTTACCCATGATTTTTGGAATAAGCTGGACGACGCTTCAAAATCCATTATTTCACAGATCAAAAATATGTCTGATGAAGAATTGAGCAAAGCGATTCCTGCCAATTGCAATGTTCCGAATGACACCAAAAAACCACATTTTCTGGCCATCGATTTTGGAATTTGCCAAAATGAAAATGGCGATATTATTCCTCAATTGATAGAACTGCAGGCTTTCCCGAGTTTGTTCGGATTTCAAAGGTTGTTTGAGGAAGTTATTACAGAAGTTTATCCTTTTTTGAATGAATTAAAGAAATCACTTTCGCAGGAAGAGTTTGTTGAAAAATTGAAAGCTGTAATTGTTGGAGACGAGAATCCAGAGAATGTTATTCTGTTGGAAATCTATCCGGAAAAACAAAAAACGGCGGTTGATTTTGTATTAACAGAACAATTATTAGGAATCAAAACGGTTTGTCTGACGAAAGTTAAAAAAGAGGGAAAAAAGTTATTTTACGAAAACGACGGAAAATTAATTCCAATCAATCGTATTTACAACCGTGTGATATTTGATGAACTCGATAAAATCGAAGGTTTGAAAACGGAGTTTGATTTCCGTGAAGATGTTGACGTCGAATGGATCACGCATCCGAATTGGTTCTTCAAAATCTCAAAATACATCCTTCCAAAACTTAAACACGATTTTATTCCGAAAAGTTATTTCCTATCCGATTTTCCTGAAACTGAAGCTCTTGAAAACTTTGTTTTGAAACCACTTTTCTCGTTTGCAGGAAGCGGAGTTAACTTGAATCCAACTCAGGAAATCATTAATCAAATTGATAATAAAGAAAATTACATTCTCCAAAGAAAAGTGACTTACGCACCACTTTTTGAGGATATCAACGGGGAATTTTCCAAAGCTGAAATCCGTTTGCTTTTTGGTTGGGATCCGGAAAAAGAAGATCCAGAGTTATTGGTAAATCTTGTAAGAATGACGAAAGCAGCGATGGTCAACGTGGATTTCAACAAGAAAGATGCGATTTGGATCGGGAGTTCTATGGCGTTTTTTGGGGAGTAAATCACATCTCATTATAGGAGCAAGTTCAGACTGAAATTTTTAAAACTTTCTCTGGCGTATTTTTTGACATAGCTTCTAAAAAAACTATGTTCCTTACAAGCGAATCCTTCGACCTCAAACAAATTCTACTCGGCTCTGAAGAATGGAGTTTCCTTCTGGAGACTATATTGAGAACAAGTATTATGTTCTTCATTATCATCTTCGGACTTCGGCTTTTGGGAAAACGAGGCGTTAAACAATTATCTGTATTTGAATTGGTTGTTATTATCGGACTTGGTTCAGCTGCAGGCGATCCGATGTTTTACAAAGATGTTGGTATTATGCCTGCTTTGGTGGTTTTCACAATGATCATAAGTCTTTACAGTATTATCACTTACATCATTAGCAAAAGTAAAAAATTTGAAAAACTGGTTGAAGGAAAACCCATCTGTCTTATAAATCAAGGTGTTTTTTGTATAGAGGATTTCAAAAAAGAAGCACTTGGCGAAGATGAATTTTTCGCAGAACTGAGATTAAAAGGTGTTTCACATCTTGGTCAAATCGAAAAAGCAATTGAAGAGATTTCCGGTGAAATAAGTGTCTTTTATTTCGAAGATAACGATATCAAATACGGATTGCCAATAATGCCACATTCTTTAGATAAAGCAATTAAAACCTTTACTGGAAATTCACATTATTCCTGCATATTTTGCGGTTACACGCAAGAATTTGAGGCGCACAATAAAAGTAAATGTAAAATTTGCGGCAAAGATGAATGGGTAGAATCGTCCAACAAAAAACGGATTTCTTAAATAACTTTCAACTTCTCAACATCCAACTCATCAAAATTATGAATGACCAAATCTGCTAATTCATAATTCTGATTTTTGCTATTTGCACTTTTGTAACCAATACAAAATATTTCTGCGCCCTTTGCAGCTAAGATTCCGTTTGTGCTGTCTTCGATGACGATACAATTGGATTTGTCGTTTCCGGAAAGTCTTTGCGCTTCTATGAAAATGGCAGGATGTGGCTTTGATTCCGGGAAATCTTCGCCACTTACAAGGTAAGAGAAAAACGGAAACAAATTGAAGCGTTTGAAAACTCTGTCGATCGTAGTTTTAGCAGCAGAAGATGCTAAGATTAACTGGAAATTTTGAGAATGTAGATTATTGATTAATGCTTCTACGCCGTCCAATAATTTGAGAGCCGGATCTGTATCGAAAAGATCATAAAATATTGTTCTTTTTCTTTGAATTAATTCTTCTGTAGCAGTTTCGATTCCGAAAACATCTTTGACAATTTGATAGACATTCCGGGTAGATTTTCCAGTGAATTTTGAGAATAATTCCGCATCAACATCGATATTCAATTCTCCAAAATGCTGGTAGTAAGCTTTTTTGTGAAGCGGTTCAGTATCTACAATCACGCCGTCCATATCAAAAATAACCGTGTTCTTCATCTTCAAATTTCTATTTTCAGTTTCATTAATTCGGTGCAAAAATAGGGATTATGGATTTAAGGAGACATGTTTTGAACGCAAAGTCCGCAAAGATTTCTTTGATCTTATTGAAAACATTTTAAGTTTCGCAAAGGCGTAAAACTCATCAAAGAATATGTGTGAAAAATTATGGAAAAGCCAATCTTATGATTTTATCTTTTCCTGCTAAAATCAAAGTGTTTTTGTCAGCCCATTCGCAGACGTAGAGATTCTTTTCATCTGATATTTTCGTCCAGGTTTTGCCATAATCTGAGGAGAAGCTGATGTGTTGGTCGCCAACTGCTATGATTTCTCTTCCTTTGGTATTCGGACGGAATTTCACACAGGTCATATAGCCTGCATTTTGTCCGCTAGCCTGGATCTGCCATGTTCGTCCGCCGTCGTTTGTGGTTGCGATATTGTTGATATTATCGGCTTGCTTGGTGTAATCTCCGCCAACTGCAATTCCAAAGTTTTTATCGTAGAAATCTATGGAATAGATGCCTTGAGAAGAGATTCCTTGAGTGAAAGGTGTGTCATAAACTTTCCAGTCCCATTCACATTTCTCTTTCTTCGTTTTGTAAATTCTGGCTTTAGAACCTCCAGTTGCTATCCAAATGAATTTTCCTGCATTTGCTATATTTGTATTACTTGCAGCAAACGCAGCTTCACCTTTTTCTAAGAATGGAAAATTTTTACAATTACTACAATGCTCCCAACCTTCGCCTCCATTTCTGGTTTGTGAAATATTGAGTTTCTGATTATCTGATGGGTCGCTGAATGCAATCGCAAAAGAATCATCAATAAACTTTAAAGCGTCATAAAAAGCTGTACTTGTGTTATCATAAAATACCACTTCATCTTTAAGCGTTTTTTTATCTATCTGAAAAAAATATGCCGGACTTTCTATATTAATTGCATAAAAATAATTTTTATTTTGAGCCAAAGTTCTGAACTGAAGGTTTTTATCCTTTAATAATGTTATTTGTTTTTTATCAGCTTTATCTTTCATATTCACAAAACCAAACTTGGAATCTGTTCCCGAATACCAAACTTTTCCGTCCCAAAGTTGGATGGCACGGATGCTGATTTTATCGGTCAATAAAGTATCGATTTTGAACTTCTGAGAATAAAAGAATGTTGAAATCAACAGGAAAAGTAAACTTAGTTTTTTCATTTTATAAATTTATAAAAATCTTTGACTAGATAGGATGTTTCAATTTGGTAAATATTTGTTTTGGACTGAAATCCCATAGCCCCGATAGTAACGATTACCCCACAGCAAGCGCTGGGAAATGCGGTGGCGCGAGGAGTAATAGTGGATAGCGGGAAACAGCTCCAAAAAAAAATTCCGCACGAGGCGGAATTTATATTTTTAATGTTTGTTGTCTATATCGACGTCTACTTCTTCCAAAGGTGTTTGTTCCGCTTTGAAAGTCTCTCCAAATCCGCCATTCTGCATTTTGGAGTTTTTCTTACTGTAAAGAAAGTAAATCACGAATCCTAAAGCCAGCCAGATCAGTGAATATTTCTGAGCTTCCGGACTAAGGTTGAAAATCAAATAAACGTTGATCAAAATCCCTAGAGTTGCAACAACCGGCAGCATTGGAACTTTGAAGTTTCTTTGAAGATTCGGTTCTTTTTTTCTCAGGATCCAAACCGCTACACAAACCATAGTGAAGGCAAATAATGTCCCGAAGCTGGTCATATGCGCCAAATCATTGATTGGTGTAAATGCTGCAACCACTGCGATAACTGCTCCTAAAATGTAAAGATTCTTTTTCGGAACACCTGCTTCTGCATCTACTTTTGAAAAGGTAGAAGGAATCAAACCGTCTTTTGACATTCCTAAGAAAATCCTGGATTGCCCCATAATCATTACCATTAGAACGGAGATCAAACCTACTGTTGCTGCAATCGTGATGATATAACCAGCCCAAGCCTGACCTGCGATATCAAAGGCGTAAGCAACCGGTGCTTTGATCGCATCCGGATATTTCCCAAGTGGATTGAAGTCTGTGTAATGCATCATTCCTGTCAATACCAATGATACCAAAATGTATAAAACAGTACAAACCACCAATGAAGTGATGATCGCAAAAGGAACGTCTTTTTTAGGATTGATTGCCTCGCCCGCCTGTGTGGAAACGGCATCGAAACCTACATAAGCAAAGAAAATAGCCGCGGCTCCGGCAATAATACCCTGAAAGCCATAAGCCGGATGAGAAACTCCGTTTTCTGTTATAGTTGTAGCAGCTGGAATAAATGGTTTCCAATTTTCGATATTAATAAAAAATACACCGGCGACGATCACGAAAATGATAGCTGAAACTTTTAATATTACAATAAAGTTATTTGCTTTTGCTGCTCCTTTTGTTCCTCTTACAAGAATTGAAATGACTAATAAAACAATTATTAATGCAGGTAGGTTTAAGAACAATTTGAAATCTAAAATTTGTGGTGCTGCATTGAAGTTATTGATAGTCTCCTGAAACGCCTGTAATTTTTCTAATGGCAAGCCTCCGGCAGCAATCTGTGAAGTAGCTTCTCCAAAAGCTTTTTTAGCAGTTCCGGGATCCGTTGTCATCCAATATGGTAAATGCAAGCCGAACATCTTGAGCAATTTTCCAAAGTAACCCGACCAGGAAACGGCGACCGTCATAGATCCCATCGCATATTCCAAAATAAGTCCCCAACCGATAATCCAGGCGAAGATCTCACCTACAGTTCCGTATGCATAAGCGTACGCTGAACCTTCTACAGGAAGTATTGATGCAAATTCCGCGTAGCAAAGTGCTGCAAAAACGCAGGCGATCCCGGCGACAACGAATGAAAGTGCTAAAGCAGGACCGGCATTATAATAAGCACCTGTTCCTGTTAAAACAAAAATACCACCTCCAATGATGGCACCAATTCCAATAGCAGTTAAACTCCATTTTCCCAATACGCGCTTCAGCTGACTCTTTTTGATGTCGGCCTCGTACGCTTCCATTGGCTTCTTGATCCAAATATTTGCCATAATTTAATTTTTTTAATCCTCACTTAGAATGAGGGCTTTTCTTCTGTATGTTTATTTTGAGTTACGAAAATATTAAAAAAATATGATCCTTAACATTTTTTAACTAATTTATTTTGGGTTTCCATATTAATTATGGATTTTGCTTCCGTTTTTTAACCTTAATAATTATCTTTGAAAATGGAATTTTTACATACCCTCACTGCACAGTATGAATCTTATGAGACTTATCTTGTTATTTTTGAATCGGTTGCAGTTTTTTTTGGATTATTAAGTGTTTATTTTTCGATCAAACAGAACATTTGGGTCTATCCAACGGGAATTATTTCTACCGTACTTTTTATTTACATAATGTACGTTTTCGGATTGCTGGGTGATATGCTAATTAATGTATATTATACAATAATGAGCGTTTACGGCTGGGTTCTATGGGCAAAACATTCAGAAGACCACGTCCACGTGCAGATCAAAAAAGCAAGTTATAAGGACTGGCAGATTGGCGGAATTCTTTTTGTTGGAAGTTTGATTTTCGTGGGAATGGTTTATTACTTCAAACCCTATATCGACAATCATTTTTCTATGAATGGCGTGAGGCTGGGACTTTACCATCTGGATTGGGCAAACTATACTGATATCATCACCACTTCCCTGTTTCTTGTCGGGATGTATTTTATGGCAAAACGAAACATCGAGAATTGGATATTCTGGATCGTGGCAGATTTTATTTGTATCCCGATGATGATCTATAAAGGTTTAGGAATTACCGCTATTCAATACATTATTTTCACCGCAATGGCGATTATCGGTTATTTTGAATGGAAGAAAAGTTTAGCTAAGTCCTGACAATTTATCGGCGTATTCTTTGGAGAAAAGCTCTTTATCTGAATGTAATTTATCTAAAGTTGTTGGTAGAATATAATGGAAAAGATACTCATCCTTGTCATCTACAAAAGTGATTTCTTTCTCTTCATCACCAATTAATTGTGCAAAAATATCCCACATAGATTCGCCTTTCAGTTTTAGTAATTCGAAGAAGTCGTTGGCTTTTATTGTTATTTTTTTCATTGTTAAATGTAAGATGTATTGAGTAAAGTATAATGTATTTTGTCTAAACTGACTTGATAAAATCCTCATATTCATAATAAAACATTTCGAAGGCATTCATCTTTTCCACAAAAAACTCGAAAGCGTCTGGCCACGTTTGTTTGTTAAAAATGCTGACACTATGCTTTTCCATCCAAATCCTGCTGATGACTTTTCCGTTTTCCAGAGTATAAAATTCATCCATCTGGAATTCGCCGACCTCATCCCTAAGCAAATCTTCCAAAGATTGAAACTTCTCGAAGTAGGCATTTCTGAACAATTCGTCTTTCATTTCTATATCCAGAGAAACC
The DNA here is from genome assembly GCF_059803555.1 of Chryseobacterium sp. TB1-D10. Taxonomy (NCBI): domain Bacteria; kingdom Pseudomonadati; phylum Bacteroidota; class Flavobacteriia; order Flavobacteriales; family Weeksellaceae; genus Chryseobacterium; species Chryseobacterium sp. TB1-D10. The sequence goes on from NZ_JAPFHB010000009.1 coordinate 43,230, forward strand.
TCAGCTTTTTTATTATCTGCGGAAAACTTGAAAGAGAAATCCTTTATTTTGGTATCATACAACAGCCATTTCCTCGGGAAAGCTTTTCCGAAAGCCATCCAGAATTCTGTCTTGAGTTGTTGCGCTTCTTGTTTGGAGAACATAATATATAAATAATGATTGATAAATGATGAGTGATTGTCATGCTGAGGCTCTCGAAGCCCATTACAATTTACTCTTCTGCCTTTATCTTCTTACAATGTAAGTTCCACTTTTGCCTCGTTGAATTCTTTAATTAAGTTTTCAAACACTTTTTGTACTGGAAGTATTTCATCAATCAAAGCCGAAACTTGTCCGATTTCTAATTCGCCTTCGATAAGATCGCCTTCGAACATTCCGAGTTTTGCACGTGCTCTACCCAAAGTTTCTTTCAGAGCTTCAACATTTCTGCCGGATTCATAAAGGCTTTCCAGATCGTGATAGAATTTATTCTTAATTAATCGAACTGGTGCTAATTCTTTTAAAGTGAGTTGTGTGTCACCTTCTTTCAGTTCAACTATTTTATTTTTGAAGTTATCATGAGAACTTGCTTCAACGGTTGCCGCGAAACGAGAACCAATCTGCACGCCGTCTGCACCAAGAATCATCGCCGCTTTCATCTGACTTCCAATACCAATTCCACCTGCTGCGATCAATGGAATATCGATATGCTTTCTAACATTCGGGATGAGACAAAGCGTTGTTGTTTCTTCACGACCGTTATGTCCGCCGGCTTCGAAACCTTCTGCTACAACAGCATCTACGCCTGCATCCTGACATTTGACGGCAAACTTCGCACTTGCAACCACGTGAGCAACCTTGATGCCTTCTTTCTTCAAGATTTCTGTATAAGTTTTGGGATTTCCAGCTGAAGTGAAAACGATCTTGACGCCTTCTTCCAGAATGATATTAATGATTTCTTCAATGTTTGGATAAAGCAAAGCGATGTTAACGCCGAAAGGTTTGTCTGTGGCCGCCTTACACTTCTGAATATTTTCTCTAAGAATATCAGGATACATACTTGCGGAACCTATCAATCCCAATCCGCCGCTGTTGGAAACAGCTGAAGCCAACTTCCATCCGGAATGCCAGATCATCCCGCCCTGGATGATTGGATATTTGATATTGAAGAGATGTGTGATTATGTTCATTCCGTGATATTGTTTTGAGGCAATTCCGAAGTCTATGAAACTGGACATTGTTTATTTTTTCCAAAAATATAAAAGATTTATAAAGAATTACCATCATTTTATCTTTAATAACAACCAATTTTTCATGACTAGACGCAAACAAAAACACAATTCATAACAATAATATTAAAAAATTAAAAATACATCAATTTTATATCAAAATATTTTTTACATTTACACTTAAATTAAAAAATCTATACAATTATGAAAAAAACTCTATTCTTTGTATTAACATCTATTGCAGCGGCTAATTTCCACGCGCAAGTAGATATTGCTGCTACATCTGGTACGCCTACTGCAACCTACACAACCCTGAAAGGAGCTTTCGATGCTATCAATGCCGGAACACACCAGGGAGCTATCAACATCATCATTACGGCAAACACCACTGAAACTGCATCTGCAGTACTGAATGCCAGTGGCGGAACAGCAAGTTATACATCAATACTTTTGAAACCTGCAGCAGCTACAACACCAACTATTTCCGGTAGTATTGCAGCCGGAACACTTATCAAAATTCTGGGGAGCAATGTAACTCTTGACGGCAGTAATGCAGTTTCCGGTACGACAAAAGATCTTACCATTACAAACACTTCCACAACGACTCCTCAGGTTCTTAACCTTACAGGTCCTACAGCTGCAACAGCAATTACCAACGTTACTGTGAAAAACCTGAACATCGTCAATGGAGTCAATACGTCATCTGCTTTCGTAATGACAGATGGTAACGCCACCGCAGCAGGAGGATATTTTAATAATATTACCATTCAGAATAATGCTGTTAAAAAAGCCTATATCGGAATGTATATTTGGGCAGCTACTGCAGCAGGAAACGGTGCAAACACATTAGTTACCGGTAACGACCTTAGCGCATCCGGTACAGACGCCATCCGTCTGGCGGGAGTATATCTGCAGGGAGTAGATGGCGGTACAGTAAGCAACAATGTCATTGGTAATTTCGAAACTGTAAGTGCAGAGATCAAAAGAGGAATCTGGTTTGCAACAGCAACAGTTAATTCTTCCATAACTGCCAACACTATTACAAATCTTGGATATTCAGGAACGGGAGCAGGAGGAGCATCAGGTATCTCTGTAACTTCTGGTAATACAGGTGCTTCTGCAGCTGCCAATGTGGTAATTCGCGGGAATACGATTTCCAACTTTACATCTGGAGGAACAGGAGCTTTATTTTGCGGTATCTACGCAGGAGGAACTCTTACCAATGGTATGATCGTTGACAATAACAAAGTTTCTTCCATCAAAAATACTAACGCAGGAGGCTATGGTGCACAGGGAATCTATATTGCATCTACCAGCCCAACAGCTAATACTCTGGTATCAAATAATGTTGTGAGCGGCGTTTCTGGCTATGGCTACTCCTTAGGAGGTGGTGTGAACGATAACGGAAACGGCATCGTGGTAGGTTCAGGAGCAGGTTATAAATTCTATTATAATACTGTTGTGATGAATACAAATCAAAACGTTGGCGGAAGACCTTCTGCATTCAACGTTCTGGCTGCAGTTACAGCTGCCGGTGCAATAGATCTTCGCAATAATATTTTTGTAAACAGCCAAACCCAGACCGGAGAGAAATACACCATCTATTCCGGTGCGGCAAACACTGTTTTTTCTAATATCAACTACAATGATTACTACTCTACCGGAGCAAACCTTGGCTTCCTTGGTACTGCAAGAGCTACGTTGGCAGACATCCAGACAGGCTTCGGCGGCAATGCGAATTCTATCAGCGTTCTTCCGGTATTTATGTCGGCTACAGATTTCAATCTTGCTACTTCAGGGAATTCATTATTGGATAACAAAGGAACTCCTGTTGCAGAAGTTACCGTAGACATCAACGGAAATCAAAGAAGTGCTACCACACCGGATTTGGGAGGTTACGAATTTACAGATGTAACGCTTGCCGTGAATGATGTTGCGAAAAACAGAATCACTTACTATCCAAATCCTGTAGTAGATCAGCTTAAAATAAGCAATGATACCAAAATCATCAATGCAGAACTTTACAACACAACAGGACAAGTCATTATGAATGTAAACATCAACGCTGAAAAGGCTTCTCTAGATATGACAAAAGTACCTGCAGGGGTTTATATCCTGAAATTGAATACAGAAAAACAATCTGAATCTGTGAAAATTATAAAAAAATAATCACACAATTTCTCCATATTTAAAGGCAGGGATAATTAATTTATCCCTGCTTTTTTGTTTGGAAGACTGTCATTTAAAAAAACTAAATCTTATTTTTACAAAAAAATTCAAATTGGATCTATCCTTACGAACAGTTACCGTCACACGATACATCCTGCCTTTGCGGGAAGGTGGATCTCTGCCGGCTTTGGCAGAAGCAGATGATGACTTCAAATATGTACTGAAATTCCGGGGTGCAGGTCACGGCGTCAAAGCTTTGATCTCGGAATTAATAGGCGGGAAAATCTCGCAGGTTTTGGGATTCCGAATTCCGGAACTGGTATTTGCGAATCTTTCCGTGGACTTTGGACGCAGCGAAGCTGATGAAGAAATTCAGGATCTTTTGAAAGCCAGCTGCGGGCTGAATCTCGCTTTGCATTACCTTTCCGGAGCCATCACGTATGATCCCGGCGCTGTGAAAATTGATCCGAAGTTGTCTTCCGAGATTGTCTGGCTGGATGCTTTCCTCACCAATATCGACCGGACTTTCCGAAACACGAATATGCTGATGTGGCACAAGGAATTGTGGCTGATAGATAATGGTGCATCACTCTACTTCCACCACTCCTGGGACAACTGGGAGAAGAATGCCGTGAGTCCTTTTGTAATGATTAAAGATCACGTTCTATTGCCTCAGGCTTCGGAATTGGATGCTGCCAATGAGAAATTCAAAGCGGTATTGACGGATGAGGTTCTGAGGGAAATAGTAGAGCTGATCCCCGAAGACTGGCTGCACTGGAATGATACAGATCTGACTCCAACGGAGATTAAAGATGTTTATTTCCAATTCCTGATACTGAGACGCGATAATTCCGATAACTTTTTAAATGAAGCCAAAAATGCAAGAGCAAAAGTTATATGAGTATGCGGTAATCCGCCTGGTGCCAAAGCCTGAGCGTGAGGAATTCTTCAACGTTGGATTGATCCTGTTCTCAAAAAGGGAGAAATTCATCAAGGTGAAAATCCATCTTTGTGAGGAGAAGTTTCGGGTCATCCATTCCAAAATAGAATATGAGGACGTCAAGAAACACCTGGAATCTTTTGTCAGCATTGCCAACGGCGAAAAGTCGGCTGGTTCTATTGCACAGCTGGAAATCCCGGAGCGTTTCCGGTGGCTGACGGCTGTGAAGAGTTCTATCATCCAGACTTCCCGTCCACATCCCGGTGCCAGTATGGACTTAGAAAAGACTTTCGAAAGGTTGTTTGAGGAACTGGTGCTGTAACTATTAATCCTTTAACCACAAATATCATCTTAACAATTAAAAAACTAAAACACCCATACAAATCAGATGAACTGTAAAAACTGTAACGCCGAACTTAATTCAAATTACTGCCCAGATTGCGGAGTGCCAAAAGAGCTGAAAAGAATAGACAGACATTACATAGTGCACGAGATAGAGCACGTTCTGCACTTTGAACGTGGAATCCTGTACACCATCCGGGGACTTATGACCAATCCGGGGCAGAACATCCGCAACTATCTGGGAGAGAACAGAAGCCGCCTGGTGAAACCTATTATTTTCATCATCGTCACTTCTTTGATCTATACACTTCTTAGCCATTTTTTCCACATAGAGGATGGCTATGTGAAATATCATGAACAAGCAAAATCAACAACAGGCTCCATTGTAAAATGGGTGCAGGACCACTATGGCTACGCCAACATTATGATGGGCGTTTTTATCGCGTTGTGGCTGAAACTGTTTTTCCGAAAGAGCCAATACAACATCTATGAGATCCTTATTATGCTGTGCTTTGTTATGGGAATGGGAATGTTGATTTTTTCAGTTTTTGTGGTTTTGCAGGGTATTACACATTTCAATTTTATGACGATTGCAGGCGTAGCAGGCACTCTGTATGCCGTATGGGCTGTAGGACAATTCTTTGACAGGGTAAAAGTATCAAGCTACTTCAAAGCACTTGCCGGCTATGTTCTTGGAATGATTTCTTTCTGGGTTGTTCCAATCCTCATAGGAACGCTCATAGACGTGCTGAGCAGGCATTAGACCCATTAGACACAAAGAAGCTGAAAGAGGGATTGAGCTTCTTTCTGCACCCATAAAAAACATAAAAACACACAAATGAAAACACAGCACAAGATCCGGGCATATCTCTATGAGAATGTCCTTACGAAAGACAACCCCAATGATTATATTGCCCGTACCGCAAGCGAGCGTTCTCTGAATGTAAAGCAGATCTGCGAAATGGCAGTCAGCCGCGGCGGAGCAGATGTATCTGCCTCTGCTATGGAACGCGCCACAGAACTGTTCCTGAAGGAGATGGCCTACCAGCTATGCGACGGCTACTCTATCAACACAGATTACTTCACAGCGCGAACCAAGATTTTGGGTAAGTTTGACAGTCCAGATGAGACTTTTGACACTAACAAGCACGGCCTTATTTTTAATTTTAATCAGGGGAAAAAACTAAAGTCCGAGATCCCGAATATCGAGATCAATATCCTTGGTATGGCGGATCCCATATCTTCGATTTCGCAAATCACAGATTTGAAGAGCGGCAGCATCAATGATCTTCTGACGCCCAACCGCAACCTGAAAATCCGGGGCAGTAAAATCAAAATCATCGGTAATGATCCTGGAAACGGCATATTCTTCGTAAATACAGACAGCTACAAACGTACAAGGGCACAAAGCGAAGATATAGCCGTCAACAAACCATCGGAACTCATTATCATGGTCCCGGATCTGTCCAAAGGAACATATTACCTGGAAGTGGCAACGCAATATACCGGTAGCAAAAAACAACTTAAGGAAGCCAGAACAACCCGATTCGATAAGATACTGAGAGTATTATAGCGTTGTACTAACACTTAGTACCGCCCGGTACTAACTATTCGTATCGCTCGGTACTATGTCTTAGTACCGAGCGATACTAGGCTATTAATACAATCATCCTCTGAACGTAAGGCTGTCCGTTATGCAGATACCACTTCGTCTTCTTTCAGACTATCTATGAAATAGGACGGTGTCACGCCATTGATCTTTTTGAATGCAATCACGAAGACCTGCGAGGAGGAATATCCGCATTCCTCTGCCAGATAGCTGATCTTATATTCTCTGTACTTCGGCTCGTTGTACAGTTTATGAACAATATAATTGATGCGGAGGCTATTGATATAATTGTTGAAATTATGGGATCTGTGGTTCTTGATAATCTCGGACAGGTATTTGGAATTGGTACTGAGCTGCCCGGAAAGCATACCGATGGTAAGGTCCTTTTTGAGGAATCTTTCAGATCTTTCAAAGGTTACCAGACGCTTGAGGATTCTTGCCTCCGTTTCAGTAGAGATTGTTCTGTTGCTAGCAAGTTCTGCTTCACCGGTCTCGGGTTCAATTTGTTTTTTATCAACATCATTAACCTCAGCAGTCTCTTCTAAAGGGATAAGTGTTTCAGCTTTCAGCTTATCAATGATCCGCTCATAATTCTTGCGAAGCATCTTGTTTTTGTTGCGTACATAAAACCAAGCACCAAGAGTAATGATTAATATAAGTGCTGACCCAAACAACAATAGATTTCTTGTTAAATGCTCATTTTCCAGATTAGACTTCTTGATCTCTTTCCTTGACTGATGGACAACGGCATTCTTCTCTACAGCATTGATGCTGTCATTAAGCGTGGTGTACAAACGTAAATATTTGTTTTCCTGAGAGGTATTATTTAGGAATTTATATGAATCTTTCAAATTTCTAAAGCCAAATAATCTGTCTCTGGGACTACTCTTCAGTTTTTCTGCTTCCAGTAATTTATAAGCATAGTCAATTGCATTCTGATATTCTTTTTTAGTGATATAAAAACTGCTCATAGATTCGTAAGCATCCATTTCCATTATCTTAAAATGTTCGGGAGCAGATTTCTGAAACGCCATCAATCTTTCAAAATAAGGTTCTGCGAGCTCCGGTTTTGGGACTTTGAGACTAAAACAGTAATAATTGCCCATATTCATCAACTCAAAAATATAGAGGTAATAGTATTTTGATTTCTGATATTCTGTAAGATTATTTGTAGGCGTAGTTTCTATAGCATTTAGGCTTTTTTTTGTGAAACCGTACCAGCCATCCGACTTGCCAAGCCCCTCGTACATCCCCGCGAAATTGGCGTAAATACGACACAGCTGAATATGCTTATCTGCCTTATTCGCAATCTTTTCCCCATACGAGACCGCTTTATTCAGATTGGCTTCTGCTTCCGGATATTGGTCTAAGATGATATTTATTTTTCCACGGTACAGATATATTGCACTTAGTGATGCATTATCATTTAATTGATTGGCCAGGACTTCTGCCTCATCGCTGTATTTACCTGAAAGGATGTAATCACTCTGCATCAAGGCAATCTTCTGGAGCATTGTCAAACCACGCAATACACCTTGCTGAAATCCTATCTTCTTTGCCTGATCAGATAATATTTTTATTTCTTCTATGCTTTCAGTTTCTTGGTCGTCAATTTCTATCCTATCATAAGCATTTATAATTTTTTGATGAATCGGTTTGTGATTTTGAGAAAAGAAAGTCGTGCAAAGTGAAAAAAGAATGATAAATAAGAAGAAAGTTCTTTTCATAAAATTATACTGTTGATTAGATTTGTGAATAGGCTGAGACCTTTCAGCAGGTTCATTTCAAAAATACAATATTATGTTTATCCATAGAAAATATTCTGATGATAGGATTAACTTTTTTTGAATTCTATTTTATGAATTTCGAAAACAACATTCAGTCTGTCCGGTTCTCCGAAATAGGCGACATTCACTTCATCCACTTTCTTTGCATCGAGCTTTTCCATTGCTTTTTGTGACCGGATATTATCTTTCCCAACGTGGAAATTAACTTTGTCTACGAATTGAAAAATATAATCCAGCATCAGTTTTTTGACTTGAGGATTCAGTTTGGAACCCCAGAATTTTCTGCCATAGAAAGTATAACCAATAAAGATCGAGTTATCTTCCGGATTATAATCATAGAATCTTGTGCTTCCGGCAAGTTCTCCCGTATTTGTCTCAATAATTTTGAAAGCACCACCACTTTCCATTGCACCTTTGAAGAAATTCTCGAAGACTTCCCTTTTATAACGGTCTTTATTTGGATGTTGTTCCCAAACCAAAGGATCCGAAGCGACGGCAAACAATTGCTCAAAATCGCTTTCGTGCAAAGGAATGAGTTTTACATTTTCGTTTTCTAACGTGGGCTGAACAGAAAAATCCATGATCTATATTTTTTTCAAAGATAAAAATATCACCCGTGATAAACTCTTGAGAAGATGATTTTCCCATCTTTAATTTCCAGTATTTCTCCGATTTCCATATCGTCTTCACCTTCCACTTTTCTCGTGTATTCCATAAAGACCTGTTCGGAATCAGCTGTCAGTTTGTTCACTTGATAACGTAAAGTCGGCAGTCTTTCGAAGCAATCTTTCCACCAGTTTCTCAGTGCATCTTTGCCTTGTATCAATCCTTTGGTCTTAGGTTCCCGGATTTTAAGTTTCGGGCTGTAATGCTGAGCGGACTCATCATAAAGAGAAAGCAGATCATCTAGATTCTGCTCATTAAATGCTTTGAACCAAAGATTGGCTATGTTTTTTAAATCGGAAGGATTCATAATTTTTTGATGTTAAATTTAAAACAAAATTGCTTTCTCCAATTCCAATAATTTCTGTTTTCGCCAGATTCCGCCGCCGTAACCGGTTAAAGTTCCATTAGTACCAATCACTCTGTGACAAGGAATGATAATTGAAATTTTATTAAGTCCGTTTGCATTAGCAACTGCTCTCACTGCTTTCGGATTGCCAAGAATGTCGGCTTGCTGCTGGTAACTTCTGGTTGTTCCATAAGGAATAGTTCGTAATATTTCCCACACATTTTTCTGAAAATTTGTTCCAACCGGCGAAAGCGGAACGGTAAAGTCCAATCTTTTTCCCTCGAAATATTCGGTTAATTCTTTTTCCAAAGTTTTGAAATGCGGATTTTCTCCCTGGATAATATTGGCATTAAAATATTTCGAAATATCTTCCAGTTCCTTGGAAAGCGATTTCCGGTCGGAGAATTCCAGCATAGAAATTCCGTTTTCATCTGCGCAGGCAATCATTGTTCCAAGCGGTGTTTCGATTCTTTTGAGATCAACAATCTTTTCAAATTTTGAATTTTTTGGAGACGTTCCGATAATGGATTTAAAACTGTCACTGAAACCGCTCAAACTTTCGTAACCGTTTTCCAAAGCCACTTCCAGAACATTTTCGCCCTGCTGAAGTTTCTTGAAAGCTGAATTAATTTTGAACATTCTTTGAAAAGCGTGGAAAGTCATGCCGTGGTGTTTCAGAAACCAGCGTTTTACGGTTGCAGGCTGCAATCCACGGTTCATCAAATCAAGATCTTTGAATTTAAGTTCCGGATTCTCAGATAATTCATCCATCAACTTTTGAATTTCAATCGGGGTTTCATCAGGGTTTTCCAACGGTTTACAGACTTTGCAAGGCCGATAACCTTTCAGGATTGCATCTTTTGTATTCTCAAAAAACTCAACATTTTCCGGTTTCGGTTTTCTGGCTGTACAAGTAGGCCGGCAGAAGATTCCCGTCGTTTTCACGCCCATCCAAAATACGCCTTCAAATTCCGGATCTTTCCGGAAAGAAGCCTGATACATCTGCTCGAAACTTGGTTTCATAAAAGTGATAATTAATAATACAAATGTAATCGTTTTGGAAAATTGATGACAACCGAAAACTGAACACATAATTTTTTTATGTCATATTCTCCAAAAATTTCTATCTTCCAAAACACAAAATCAACAGTTTATGGATAAGAAAAAACTTCGGGAATCGATCTTCAGACATTTGGATGGCATCGTGACAGCACCTGTCATTTCGGCTTTGTCAAAGAAAGACATCCTAAATTTCATTAATGAAAATAAGAACCTGGAACTTTCTGAGATTAATGAGAAATTCAACTCCAATGAAGGTTATCTGAATGTTGCGTTGCGGGTTTTGGCATCTCAAGGATTTATTGATTATCATCTGGATAATGCAACGAATGTTGTGAAAATCTCCGTCAATTCTAAAACTGAAGAAGTTTTTTCTCATCAGAATATTTACTGTGATTTGGCTGAATTTTTGGCGGATCAAAATGTGATTAATTCCAAAGAACTGACCGAAGAACTCTGTAAAAAATGGATTTCAATCTTCGAAAAGTACAAAGCTTTCCTGACTGAAAATGCGGATGAAAATTCATTAAAATATCAAATTCAAAAACATATTGAAGGCGCTCTTGTCGGTCCAATCATCATCAAACTCGGAATGAGCGGCATGTTTCACAAATACTTTATGGAAGCGAGTTTCAGCGCAGAAGAATTTCATAAAAATCCACATTATTTCGAAATCATTCTTAATTATCTTTCAGAAATCGGCTGGTTTTCAAAAAAAGGAAATAACTTCCAGTTTACAGAAACCGGATTATTTTTTGCGAGACGCGCAACCGCTTATGGCGTAACGGTTTCATATCTTCCAATGTTCTCAAAACTGGATAATCTGATTTTCGGAAAAGCATCTGAAATTCGGGAAATTGAAGATGGCGAAGACGAAATCCACGTGAATCGCGAGATGAATGTCTGGGGAAGTGGCGGCGCGCATTTGACTTATTTCAAAGTGATTGATGAATTTATTATCGATATTTTCAACCGGCCAATCAACGAGCAACCAAAAGGAATTCTGGATATGGGTTGCGGAAACGGAGCGCTTTTACAACATCTTTACGAAGTGATCGAAAGGCAGACTTTGCGAGGAAAATTTTTGGAAGAACATCCGTTATTTTTGGTTGGCGCGGATTATAACCAAGCCGCTTTGAAAGTGACACGAGCCAATCTTATTAAAAATGATATTTGGGCAAAAGTGATTTGGGGCGACATTGGAAATCCGAAACAACTTGCCGAAGATTTGCAATCCGATTATAATATTGAGTTGGGAGATTTGCTGAATATCAGGACTTTTCTGGACCACAACAGAATTTGGGAAGATATTTTGGAAACCGACAGCCAAAGAATCAGCACTTCGACTGGTGCATTTGCGTTTCGTGGAAAAAGATTGTCCAATCAGGATGTGGAAGAAAATCTATTAAATCATCTCAAAAAATGGACACCTTATGTAGAAAAATTTGGATTATTGTTGATTGAACTTCATACACTTTCGCCGGAAATCACTTCGAAGAATCTTGGTTTGACAGCTTCAACTGCTTATGACGCAACGCACGGATTTTCTGATCAATATATTCTGGAAGTGGATGTTTTTCACAGAATTTGCAAGGAATCTGGTCTGGAACCTGACATTAATTTATTCAAGAAATTCCCGGATTCTGAACTGGCAACTGTGAGTATTAATCTTTTGAAGAAATAGGATTTTCATATTTTAAATTTTATTAAATTTGAAATAATAATCTATGAAAACTAAATATTTTGAAAAAGATCTGTCTCATTTTATGTTCTGCTTTCTTCATTAATTCTATAAATGCTCAGGAAATTATCCCATTTCGAATTACAAAATACAATAACATCATTGTAAAAACTTTGGTGAATGACAAAGATTCACTGGATCTGATGTTCCAGATTGCAATGGAAGACGCATCGATTTCGCCCGAAAGAACACGTCCAGCAAAGAGTTTGAAATTCGATAAAAATGGAATCAGTGAAAATAATTCTGTGAAAATTGGTAAACAAGAATTTAAGAATATTCGTTTTTTTGATAATGAATTAACAGGTCAGGAAGCTGACGGAAAAATCGGAACCGGAATTTTCAAAGGGAAAACCTATAAAATCGATTATGACAAAAACCAGTTCGTTATTTATGATCAATTGCCTGATGTAAAGGATTACAAGCAGGTTTCTTTTACTTATAACAAACAAGGTCAGATTTTTTTAGCTTGTGATAATCTGATTAATAATGAAAGCTATGAAACCAATTTTCTTTTACAATCCGGTTATCCCGGAGGTTTGCTTTACAGTAATCAATTTGCAGATGCAAAAAAACTTAATGAAAACCTGAAGGTTACGGGCGAAAAAACTTTGAAAAATTCTTACGGACAAAGTATTACAACAAAGCAAGGCGTTTTACCAACATTGACAATCATCGATGATATTGCCTTGCAAAATGTGTCAGCCGGATTCTTCACTAGCGATATTAAAAATCAGACTACCAGTTATTTCGGGGCAGATTTGATTAAAAGGTTTAACTGGATTTTTGATGCGGAAACACAGATAATTTATATCCAGCCAAGTAAATATTTCAACGAGCCTTATTTTAAATTGAATTAAAAATAAATCCCTCATCAATTGTATTTTGTTGAGGGTTCATTCTTTTACTTGATGCTTTTGACTCTTATCATTCCTTTATTCTCGTGATACATCATACACATAATTTTGCCGTTTCTTTCTGCGCATTCTTTGGTATAAACAAAAACGAGTGATACTTTTTCACCGTCTTTTTTTTCAGTCAAAATATCAGAATTGCATACGAGATAATCTTTATTTTCTCCAATTCTAAGATAAGTTCCGGTACAATCTCTTACAATGGTTCCGGTTTGCAATCTGTCGTGAACGGACTTGCAGGATAAAAATGATAACGGGAAAATTAATAATAGTAGGATTTTGGATGCTTTCATTTTTTAATTTATTTGACATCAAAAATACGATTTTAAAGTTTTAAAGTACTGTAATATATAGAGGCATATCATCAATTTTTTATTAATTTTGCTAAAAATAACAATGATGAATATTTCTAATCAAACTCTGCATCAGGAAATTACAGACAAGTTAAAAAACGCTCCGAAAGAAGTTTTGGAAGTTGTTTTATCTTATCTGAATGGGATTTCAGAGAACAAAAACATCTCTCAATTTGAACTTTCAGAAGAACAAAAAGAAAGTTTACTAAAAATTAAAAAGCGAGCTTATTCTGAACATACCGACGTAGATATTTTCATTAACGAAATGAGTGAAAAGTATGGCATTTAAAGTCATAATATCTGACGAAGCAAAAATTGATTTAGAATATTCCTATCTATATTATCGGGAAAACGCAAACAAAAAAGTTGCTGATAATTTCATTAAAGATTTTAACAAAATAAGAAAAACGATTTCTGAAAATCCTTATTATAAAATATGGTTTGAAGATTTTCGAGGCGTTCCTTTGAAAAAATATCCTTTCTTAATATTTTTTTCAATTGGTGAAAAAGAAAATATTATTTTAATAGCAAGAGTTTTCCATACCTCTCAAAACCCTGAAAAATATCCATAAAAAAAGCGAAAGAAATCTTTCGCTTTTTCATTTTTATTATAATTTGAAATTACATCGCCTCCATTTTAAAAGTCATACTCTCAATCACTTTCAAAATTGCTTCGACCGTATCCATCGATGTCAGACAAGGAACACCGTTTTCCACGCTCATTCTTCTAATCTGGAAACCGTCTCTTTCGGCTTGCTTTCCTTTTGTGGTCGTATTGACAACGTATTGGACTTTTCCTTTTTGGATTAGATCGATTAGATTAACACTTTCCTCTCCAATCTTGTAACCGATTTTAGTTGGAATTCCTTTTTCCTCGAAATACTTCGCCGTTCCTTCCGTAGCCCAGATTCTGAAACCAATGGTATGAAATCTTCTCGCGATTTCAGACGCTTCTTCTTTGTCCTGATCTGCAACTGTGAACAATATTGAACCGTGGGTCGGAACTTTTCTTCCAGCGCCAATCAAACCTTTGTACAAGGCTTTTTCGAAGGTTGAATCTTTCCCCATTACTTCTCCAGTAGATTTCATTTCTGGTCCGAGAGAAATATCCACTTTCGTCAATTTGCTGAAAGAGAAAACCGGAACTTTCACGAAGATGCCTTCTTTGTTCGGAATCAATCCCGATGTGTAACCAAGGTCTTTCAGTTTCGCTCCGAGAATGGCTTTGGTTGCAAGATTTGCCATTGGAACATCCGTGATTTTGGATAAGAAAGGAACGGTTCTGGACGAACGTGGATTCACTTCGATCACAAAAACTTCGCCTTTGGAAATCACGTATTGAATATTCATCAATCCAATCACATTCAAGCCTTTCGCTAATCTTATCGTATAATCTTCTAATGTTTTGATTTGAATTTCAGTCAAATGTTGTGGAGGATAAACCGCGATTGAATCTCCGGAATGAACACCTGCTCTTTCAATATGTTCCATAATTCCCGGAATCACAGTCGTTTCCCCATCGCAAATCGCATCCACTTCCACTTCTTGTCCTGTCAAATATCGGTCAATCAAAACAGGCTGATCCGGGCTTGCTTCCACCGCATTTTCCATATAGTGCGAAAGTTCTTTTTCAGTATAAACGATTTCCATCGCTCTTCCGCCCAAAACATAACTTGGACGAACCAAAACCGGGTAACCAATTTCGTTGGCAATCACAATCGCCTCTTCTTTTGAAGTTGAAGTTTTCCCCAGTGGTTGCGGAATTCCCAATTCCTGAAGTGCTTTTTCGAATTTATCTCTGTTCTCTGCTCTATCCAAATCTTCAAGTGAAGTTCCCAAAATCTGAACGCCGTGAGCCGCTAATTTATCTGCCAAGTTGATGGCTGTTTGTCCGCCAAACTGAACCACAACACCTTTTGGTTTTTCGAGTTCTATGATGTTCATCACGTCTTCTTCCGCCAAAGGTTCGAAGTACAATTTGTCTGCAATCGAGAAATCTGTGGAAACAGTTTCCGGATTATTATTAATGATAATCGCCTCGTAACCCATCTGTTGGATTGCCCAAACCGAATGAACCGTCGCATAATCAAATTCAACACCCTGCCCAATTCTGATTGGACCTGAACCGAGAACGATGATTTTTTCTTTGTCAGAAACCACGCTTTCATTTTCTTCCTCGTAAGTTCCGTAGAAATAAGGCGTTTCAGATTCAAATTCTGCGGCACAAGTGTCCACCATTTTGTAAACCGGCATCACACCATTTTCTTTTCTGAAATTGAAAACTTCACGCTGAGTCGTTTCCCAAAGATGAGCGATATTCAAATCTGCAAAACCTAATTTCTTAGCTTCGATAAGCGTTTCCTTATCGAATTTGTTATCTGCGATTGTCTTTTCGAAATCAATTAATTTTTTGATTTTCCAAATGAAGAATTTATCTATTTTGCTCCATTCAACGATTTGTTCCCAGTCGTAACCTCTTCGCAAAGCGTCGCCGATGATGAATAATCTTTCGTCATCACAAACTCGGATTCTTCTTTCGATTTCTTCGTCGGTAAGTGCTAAAGCTTGTTTTGTTTTTAATCCCAAATGACGAAGTCCTGTTTCCAAAGAACGAATCGCCTTGTGCAAAGACTCTTCGAAGTTTCTTCCGATGGCCATTACTTCTCCCGTCGCTTTCATCTGCGTTGACAACCTTCTGTCAGCCGTTTCAAACTTATCGAAAGGGAATCTTGGGAATTTTGTTACGACATAATCCAAAGCTGGCTCGAAACAAGCATAAGACGTTCCGGTTACAGGATTTTTGATTTCGTCCAATGTCAGCCCAACTGCAATTTTCGCGGCAATTTTCGCAATCGGATAACCAGTTGCTTTACTCGCCAAAGCCGATGAACGCGAAACTCTTGGATTTACTTCGATAATATAATATTGGTAAGAATGTGGGTCGAGAGCGAGCTGAACATTGCAACCACCTTCGATTCCCAATGCTCGGATGATTTTGAGTGATGCATTTCTCAGCATCTGATATTCTCTGTCAGAAAGTGTTTGCGAAGGTGCAACAACAATTGAATCTCCTGTATGAACACCAACCGGGTCGATGTTTTCCATATTACAAACCACAATCGCATTGTCGTTTTTGTCACGCATCACTTCGTATTCGATTTCTTTGAAACCTGCGATAGATTTCTCAATCAGACATTGCGTTACTGGAGAATATTTCAATCCCAATTCGGCAATTTCACGAAGTTCAGGTTCTGTGGCAGCAATTCCACCGCCTGTTCCACCCATTGTAAAAGCGGGGCGAACAATCACCGGATAACCGATTCTGTCAGCAAAAGCGACTGCGCCATCAACGGTTGTTACGATGTCAGAATCTGGAACTGGTTCGTTCAGTTCGTGCATCAATTCACGGAAAAGGTCTCTGTCTTCGGCCTGATTGATAGCGTCTAATTTGGTTCCCAGAACTTCCACTTTACATTCCTCCAAGATTCCGGATTTCTGTAATTCCACCGCCATATTAAGTCCGGTTTGTCCACCTAAAGTAGGCAACAAGGCATCCGGGCGTTCTTTTCTGATAATTCTGGAAACGAATTCCAGAGAAATCGGTTCGATATAAACTTTGTCGGCAATCTCCTTGTCCGTCATTATCGTCGCGGGATTGGAATTGATAAGAATCACGCTGTAACCTTCCTCTCTCAAAGAAAGGCAAGCCTGTGTTCCCGAATAATCAAATTCCGCAGCCTGGCCAATGATGATGGGACCTGAGCCGATTACTAAAATTGTTTTTATGTCTGTACGCTTTGCCATTTTACTTTTTTACTTGATTAGATTTAAACTCCTCCATTAATTCAATAAAATCATCAAATAGATAATTCGCATCTTCTGGTCCTGGACTTGCCTCAGGGTGATATTGAACTGAGAAACAAGGATGGATTTTGTGCTTTAAACCTTCGTTGGTTCTGTCGTTCAGTGCGATATGTGTTTCTATTAAGTCCGTATCTTTCAAAGATTCCTGGTCGATGGCATAACCGTGATTCTGAGAAGTAATGGCCACTTTATTTTTTTCTAATTCCAAAACCGGGTGATTTCCACCTCTGTGCCCGAATTTCAGTTTGTAAGTCTTTGCGCCACAAGCCAAACCAATCAATTGATGACCTAGACAAATCCCAAAAATCGGCACTTTTCCAAGCAATCCATTAATTAATTCTGATGCACCTTTTACATCTTCCGGGTCGCCGGGACCGTTGGAAAGCATTATTCCGTCCGGATCCATCAATAAAATCTCTTCTGCAGTTGTGTCCTGAGAAACGACGATGATGTCGCAATTTCTTTGAGACAATTCGCGGATGATTCCCAACTTTGACCCGAAATCTACCAACACCACTTTGAAGCCTCTTCCCGGACTTGCATAAGCTGTTTTTGTGGAAACAGATTCTACTTGATTTGTTGGGAAATTGGTTATTTTCAACTCCTCAACCACAGAATTTTCATCCGTTTCTGCGTTGACGATTTTTCCCTTAACCACACCTTTGTTACGAAGGATTCTGGTCAATCTTCTGGTATCGATTCCTGAAATTCCGGATAGATTTTTCTTGATAAAAAACTCGTCCAAAGTCATCTGCGTTCGAAAGTTGGAAGGCAAATCGCACAATTCTTTGACGATTAAACCTTTGATTGCTGGTTCGATGCTTTCATAATCGTCTCTGTTGATGCCGTAATTTCCTATCAAAGGATACGTCATACAAACAATTTGTCCGCAATAACTTGGGTCGGAAATCAATTCCTGATAACCCGTCATTCCTGTGTTGAAAACCACTTCGCCGGCAGTTTCCTGTTCTGCTCCGAATCCTACCCCATTGAATACTTCTCCGGATTCTAATATTAATTTCTTTTTCATTTTTACTTTTTATTTTGGAAGCGGGAAGATGGATCCTGGAAGTCTTCCATCTTCCCGCTTCTGTATTCCTTTCGTTATATCTCAAAAAAAACACGCCCGAAAAGCGTGAATTAATTTTTAATTTTTGACGTCGACAAACTCGAATCCTTTATTCTCAAGGTCAAATTTAAGAATCGCCATTCTTGCAAAAACGCCGTTCTGCATTTGTTTGAAGATTCTTGACCTTTCACATTCCACCAATTCAGAATCAATCTCCACACCTCTGTTGATTGGTGCAGGATGCATAATAATGGCACCTGGTTTCATTTTCTTTTCTCTTTCCTTAGTCAAACCAAATTTCTTCAGATAATCTTCAGACTTGAAGTTGAAAGTTCTTTCGTGACGCTCGTGCTGGATTCTTAATAACATCAAAACGTCTACTTCTTTCACCAAATCATCGAACTGCATATAAGTTCCGTTGACCAGCATTCCTTCGTCAAACCAGAATTCCGGTCCCGAGAAATATACCTTTGCGCCCATTCTCCTGAACAATCCTGCGTCTGAATTTGCAACGCGACTGTGCTTTACATCACCCACGATTCCTATTTTCAGACCTTCTATCTTTCCAAACTCCTGAATGATGGTCAAAGAGTCTAATACCGCTTGTGTAGGATGATTTCCTGCGCCGTCGCCAGCATTCACAATACTTAATTTAGCATCTGATAGCTGGTCGTAATATCTTTTTTCAGAATGTCTGATAACTGCCACTTCCACGCCAATAGCTTCCAAAGTTTTAATTGTATCAAGCATTGTTTCGCCTTTTGCGATAGAACTTTTTTCGGATTCAAAATCGATAACCTGAAGTCCGAGTTTTTTCTCAGCAACTTCAAAGCTTGTTTTGGTTCTTGTGCTATTCTCAAAAAAGAGGTTCGCGGCGAAAACATCACCTTTAATTTTGCTGACTTTACCATCTGCAAACTGCTGTGCTTCCTGTAAAATTTTCTCTATACTCTCCGTGGAGACGCGTGCAAGCTTAATCATATCTGAAATTTTTAAATAAAAAAAACGAAGCCTAAAAGACTTCGTTAAATATAAAAAATATTGTTGTTGTCGGCAAATTTGCCAAACACTATTGTCGCTAAATTCTGTACCAGATTCATTGGGTGCAAAGATACCAATATTTTCGATATGATAAAATCTTATTCATACTTTTTTGTAATAAATCAATGAACTTCTGCGCTTAAAATTTCTCCAGTCAAATATTTTCTTTACTTTTGAAAGAATTGATATTATTATGAGTTTGGACAAAAAAGACAAATTAATTCTCTCGCTTCTTCAGGAAGATTCTACGCTATCGGTAAAGGAAATCTCCGAAAAAATCGGACTGACTTTCACACCGACCTACGAGCGTATCAAAAACCTTGAAAAAAGTGGTGTTGTAGAAAAATATGTCGCCCTACTCAACCGCGAAAAACTTGGAATCAATATCGTTGTTTACTGTAATGTTCGTCTCAAAGAACAGTCTCAAAATACGCTTAAAGACTTTGAAAATTACATCTCAAAATATGATGAAGTACAGGAAATCATCAGTCTTTCCGGCGAATATGATTATCAGTTAAAAATTCTTGCAAACGATATTTATTCTTATAATCATTTTACTGTTAATGTGATTTCAAACAGTCCTCACATTGGCCAATATCACAGTTCTATCGTTTTGGCTGAAGTAAAAAAATCGACCAAATTTAAGCTTGATTAACCTAATAATTTATCTCTTACTTTATTGAATTGATATTCGATTTCGTCGAGGCAAAGATTTCCTAAACTGCCTTGATGAGTATGATTGAGTTCTTTATAATCATATTCGAATAAGCCATTTTCTATTTCTTGACCAATTTGGATGTAAGCATCTCGGAATGATTTTCCATTCTTCACTTCTTCGTTGATTTTCTCTACGCTGAAAATGTATTTATACTTTTCATCATCCAGAATATTGTCTTTCACTTCGATGTTTGGAAGCGTGTAAATCAGGATTTCCAGGCATTCTTTCAAAGAATCGATGGCTGGGAAAAGGATTTCTTTTGTCAACTGCAAATCTCTGTGATAACCTGACGGCAAATTATTTGTCACCAAAATCAATTCGTTTGGCAAAGCCTGAATTCTGTTGCATCTCGCTCTCACCAATTCGAAAATATCCGGATTTTTCTTGTGTGGCATAATGCTGCTTCCAGTTGTGAATTCCTTTGGAAAGCTTATGAAATCGAAGTTCTGACTAAGATAAAGACAAACATCGTAAGAAAATTTGCTTAAAGTTCCAGCTAATACCGACAACGAATTCGCCAGTAATTTTTCTGATTTCCCACGTGTCATTTGAGCGTACACCACATTATGATTTAGCGTTCTGAACCCGAGTTTGTAAGTCGTACTTTCTCTGTCAATCGGGAACGACGAACCGTAGCCAGCGGCTGAACCGAGCGGATTTTTATTATTGATATTCTTCGTCGCAAACAGCAATTCCAAGTCGTCCACCAAAGATTCCGCATACGCACCAAACCACAATCCGAAAGACGACGGCATCGCCACCTGCAAATGTGTGTAGCCAGGCAACAAAACGTCTTTATGAAGATTGGCTTTGTCTTTCAGGATTTGAAAAAAAGAATCCGTCAGTTCTGTTATTTCTCTGATTTCGTCAATTAAATACAATTTAACATCAGTCAAAACCTGATCATTTCTTGACCTTGCGGTGTGGATTTTCTTTCCGGTTTCACCCAGTTTTTCGATGAGGATATTTTCGATTTGAGAATGGATGTCTTCTGCGGTTTTATCGATTTCGAAATTTTCTTTTTCGATGTCGACGAGAACTTCTTCCAAAACTGAAACAATTGCCTGCTCTTCATCAAGTCGAATCAATCCAACTTCTGCGAGCATTTTTGCGTGGGCGATAGAACCCAACACATCGTATTTTGCTAATCTGTCGTCAAAATCCAGGTCTTTCCCGACTGTGAATTTTGTAACCAAATCATTGGTTGTCGTATTGTCTTTTTGCCAGATTTTTTTCATTTTGTAATATTTTGATGTTTTGAACGCAAAGCGCGCAAAGATTTTTTTGATTTTTATTGAAAACATTTTTAAGGTTCACAAAGGCGCTGAAGCTCAGCTAAGATTAAATAATCTTAAAGTATTTTTTGTCATTCTGGAGGAATCTAAACTGTCTGGATTCCTATGGAATGACAAACTTTGTGGTTATAAACTTCTCTTGTTTTATGCTGAATCCGCAGCCCGACTTGAGTGGAAATCCTTTTTTGCTTTGACTTCAAGTTCTATTTAAAAGGAAATCGTGTGCAAAAAAGATTGGGAGCGGAAGGCGGAAATAGCTGCCCAAATCCTTAAAATTTATTACAATATTTTTTCTAATATTTTGATGTAAACATCGATGCCTTCTCGGATTTCGTCGATGTAAATAAATTCGTCTGCGGTGTGGGAACGTAAGCTGTCGCCGGGTCCCAACTTGACCGATGTGCACGGAATAATCGCCTGGTCCGAAGATGTCGGCGAACCGTAAGTTGTCCTGCCCAACGCCAATCCAGCCTGAACAAACGGATGATTGACGTCGATTTTTGAGGAGTTTAAGCGGAACGACCTTGGTGTCAATTTTGATTTCATCTGCGATTGGATGATTTCGAAGACTTCGCGATTCGTGTATTCGTCTGTCACGCGGACATCCAAAGTGAAATTGCATTTTTCCGGGACCACGTTGTGTTGCGTTCCTGCGTTGAGAACTGACAAAGTCACTTTTACTTCGCCCAAATAATCTGAAACTTTCGAAAATTTGAAGTCCAAAATGTTTTGCAAATCCTTCATACATTTCACAATCGCATTGTCATCGTTTGGATGCGCAGCGTGAGAAGGCGTTCCCAGCATTTCGCCATCGATGACGAGCAAACCTTTTTCTGCGATTGCCAGATTCATTTTTGTAGGCTCGCCGACGATTGCCAGTTCGACGTTCGGAAGTTGTGGAAACAAGGCTTCGATGCCGTCCAGACCTGAGATTTCTTCTTCGGCCGTCAACGCAATTAATAAATTATGCGACAAATCTTCGGCTTCATAAAAATAAAGAAAAGTCTGCGCCATCGCCACCAAAGACGCGCCTGCATCGTTGCTTCCCAAACCGAATAATTTGCCGTCTTTTTCAACCGGAATGAACGGGTCCAAAGTGTAAGCTTTGTTTGGTTTTACCGTGTCGTGGTGCGTGTTTAGGAGAATCGATGGTTTGCCGGCGTCAAAATGTTTGTTGGTTGCCCAAATGTTATTTTTGAATCGGTTGACCGTCAATTGATGCTCGTTGAAAAAGCCTTCGATGATGAGCGAAGCGTTATACTCGTCGCGACTCATAGATGGTGTTGCGATGAGTTTTTTCAGTAATTTGACGGCGTTTTCCGTGAGTTCTTCTCGGCTAAAGACAGATTTCAGTTCCTTCATTTCCTTTTTTTATTTGGTCTGACAGTTTTTTCTCGTTAATCAAAGACACTTTCTGAACGCCGTTTTCTTTGGCTTTGAAAGCATTTTCGAGTTTTGGTAAAATTCCTTTGTGAAGTTTTCCTTTTGATTTTAATTCAGAAAATTCATTTTTATTAATGTTTTTCAAATTCGAATTTTCGTCTTCCACATTTTCCAAAATCCCGTTTTTATCGAAGCAGAACAACAATTCTGTCTCGAAATTTTTTGATAAAGCCTGAGCAATAGTTCCGGCAATCGTGTCTGCGTTGGTGTTTAACAGATTTCCTTTTTTATCGTGAGTGATTGCAGAAAACACCGGAACCAAACCCAGATTTATCATATTTGTAATCAATTCGTGATTGATGCTTTTTTCATTAATATCGCCAACATATCCAAAATTGATGGTTGGATGCTGGCGTTTTTCAGCTTTAATTAAATTGCCATCGGCGCCGGAGAATCCCATCGCGTTGCAATTGAAACTCTGCAATTTTGCCACAATATTTTTATTGATTCGGCCGGCATAAACCATCGTTACCAACTTCAGAGTTTTCTTGTTGGTAATTCTTCGACCATCAATCATTGTCTGCGTGATTTTCAGTTTTTCCGCCAGTGTTTCTGCAATCTTTCCACCGCCGTGAATCAGAATTTTGGAGCCTTCGATTTGAGAAAACTGCTGAAGAAAAGCTTTCAGTGATTTTTTGTCATCGATTAAAGCGCCTCCGATTTTTATGATGTGTAGTTTTTGCATTTATTTTGAACACAAAGTGCGCTAAGATTTTTTTGTTAATTATTGAAAATATTTTAAGGTTCGCAAAGGCGCTTACGCTCAGCAAAGTTTTTTTAATTTAATTCATCTAATATTTCAGAGAAAACAACCTGCGCAGAGAAGATTCTGTTTTTTGCTTGTTGATAAATAATAGAATTTTCGCCATCCATTATTTCATCACTCAGTTCCAGATTTCTACGGACTGGAAGGCAATGCATTACTTTTCCGTTGTTTGTTAATTCCAATTTTTCATTGGTCAACATCCAATTCTCTTCAACTTTCGGCATCGCAGTATAATCTTCAAACGACGACCAGTTTTTAACGTAAACAAAATCTGCACCTTTCAACGCTTCGTCCTGATTATGAATTACTTTTGTATCTTTTGTAAAATTTTTATCCAAATCATAACCTTCCGGATTTGCAATCACAAAATCGACGTCCATTTGTTGCATCCATTCTGCGAACGAGTTTCCAACAGCCTGCGCAATTGGTTTGATGTGAGGCGCCCAAGTCAAAACGACTTTTGGCTTTCTATTTTCTGTCCAATTTTCTGTGATTGTGATGCAATCTGCCAGACTTTGCAAAGGATGTCTAGTCGCAGATTCCAACGAAACGACCGGAACTTTGGCGTGTTTCAAGAACTGGCTCAGAATACTTTCGTTCACGTCGTCTTCTTTGCTTTTCATTCCTGCAAAACATCTTACGGCGATGATGTCACAATATTGATTCAGAACTTCGATGGCGTCTTTGATGTGTTCAACTGTGTCGCCGTTCATCACCGTTCCGTCAGCAAATTCCAGATTCCAGGCTTCTTGTGCAGCGTTGAGAGTCAGAACATTTAATCCTAAATTCTGAGCCGCTATCTGAGAGCTCAATCTTGTTCTGAGGCTTGAATTGAGGAAAACCAAACCAATCGTTTTTCCCTTTCCTTTGGTTGGATTTTCTAATGGATTTTCTTTTATTTTTAGAGCTTTTGCAATGATTTCCTGCAAATTATCTATATCGTAAACCGAAGTGAAATTTTTCATTTTAATAATTTTTGAATGAGAAAGAAATATTTCTAATTCTCAGTTAAAATTTTCTTTTTCTCATCAATGGCTTTCAAGGTTTTTTCTAAAGCATTGATGAACAAATCGGATTCTTTTTCTAAGATGTTGAGCGCCGGCAAAATGCGAAGAACGTTTTTGTCGTTGGCATTGCCCGTGAAAATAAAATGTTCGAACAGCAATTCTTTCCTGACATCCGCGCAAGCTTGGTCGAGTTCGATTCCAATCATCAGACCGCGCCTTTTGATATTTTTGATGTGAGGGAAATCTTTAATTTTCTCTTCGATGTAAGCGCCGATTTTTTCAGAATTTTCAATCAAATTTTCATTTTCAATCACTTCTAAAACTGCTAATCCGGCAACACAAGCGAGATGATTTCCACCAAACGTGGTTCCTAACAATCCATAACTCGCTTTGAATTTTGGACTAATCAAAACACCGCCTATCGGGAAGCCATTTCCCATTCCTTTTGCAACCGTAATCAAATCCGGTTTGATGTCGAATTCCTGATGCGCAAAGAATTTACCGGAACGTCCGTAACCAGACTGAACTTCATCCAAAATCAAAACCGCATCATTGTCTTTGCACAATTTTTCTACCATTAAAATGAAATCCTTTTCCAACAAATTAATTCCGCCAACACCTTGAATTCCCTCTACAATAACCGCAGAAATTTCGTTCTGATTTTCCGCAAAAATTGTTTTCAATTCTTCCGAATTATTGAATTCACATTTGATGAAATTCTCAGATTCGTTGACTGGTGCTATGATTTTTGGGTTGTCTGTGACTGCAACTGAAGCAGAAGTTCTGCCGTGAAAGGATTCGGAAAAATAAATGACTTTCTTTTTATGATTGTGAAATGAAGCGAGTTTCAAAGCGTTTTCATTCGCTTCTGCTCCGGAATTGCACAAGAACAATGAATAATCTTCATAACCTGACAATTCTCCCAGCTTTTTAGCTAATTCTTCCTGAATTTTGTTCTGTACAGAATTGGAGTAAAAACTGATTTTCTCCAACTGATTTTTCAATTTCTCAACATAATGCGGATGATTGTGACCGATAGAAATAACGGCGTGACCGCCATAAAAATCGAGGTATTTTTGTCCGTTTTCATCCCAAAGAAAAGAACCTTCGGCTTTAACAGGATTGATGTTGAAAAGTGGATATACGTTGAATAAATTCATTTTTGGTTGATTGTTGTCGGTTGATAGTTGATGGTTAATTACTCTACAAAAGCTTCGACTCCGCTCGGCGTGACAATTCTGATATTAAACGCTGTCAGTCTGAGGCTCTCGAAGACTCTTATTTATTTTAAAATGCTAAAGGTTTTAAATTCAAACCTAAATTTTGTTCCCAACCATTGGCGATATTCATATTTTGAACCGCTTGTCCGGATGCACCTTTCAGAAGATTATCGATTGCGGAATGAACTGCTATTTTGTTTTCTTGTTTTTCGATTTGAATGACGCAGAAATTGGTGTTCACAACTTGTTTCAAATCAATCGGTTTCTCTGAAACTTTTACGAAAGGCGAATCTTTGTAGAAGTCTTTATATAAGGTGTAAATTTTATCTAATTCCACATCACATTCGATGATAGAACTTGTAAAAATCCCTCTTGCAAAATCACCACGCCAAGGCACAAAGTTGAGTTCAACTTCTTTCTCGTTAAGCAAATTGACTTGTTTTAAAATCTCGTCAACGTGCTGATGGTTTAAAGTTTTGTAGGCTGAAATATTATCATTTCGCCAAGTGAAATGGGTTGTCGGTTGCAGAATTTGTCCTGCACCTGTCGAACCTGTAATTCCAGTTGTGTAAATATCTTTCAACAGATTTTCTTTTGCTAAAGGCAACAACGCCAACTGAATCGCAGTTGCAAAACATCCGGGATTAGCAATACTTTTTGACTTCTGGATTTCATTAAAATAAATTTCCGGCAAACCGTAAACAAAATTTCTATTTCCGAAATTGCCGTCGAGACGGAAATCATTTCCTAAATCAATAATTAAAGTATCATCTGAAACCGGATTTTCATTCAGCCAGTTCTGACTTTCTTTATGAGGAAGACAAAGGAATAAAATGTCCGTTTCTGAAATTTCGTTCGTCAAAACCAAGTCACAAATCGAGTCCAAATCCGGATATAATTCGGAAATTTTCACTCCGGAATTGGAACGACTGAACAAAAACTTTAATTCTATATTCGGATGGAATGCGAGCAAACGAACGAGTTCGCTTCCTGTGTAGCCATTAGCTCCTATGATTCCGACTGATTTTTTCATTTATATTTTAACGCAAAGAGCGCAAAGATTTTTTGTAATTATTAAAAATATTTAAAGTCGCAAAGTCTTTCGACTTCGTTCAGGATGACATCTTAAAAATTATTCTAATTCAACTTATTGACCTGATGATATATGTTGAGCGAGTTGCTTAGGATTTTGGTAAAGCCCTTGACATCATCGCCACTCCAAGCGAGATTTTCTTCTCCGTAACTTCCAAATTTTGAAGACATTAAATCATTTCCAGACTCGATTCCGTTCAAAGCAAAACGATATGAATGAAGCGTAATAAATACTTTTCCATTGACTGTTTTCTGAGAATCCTGCAAAAATGATTCGATGTTCCTCATCACAGGGTCTAGGAAAAGCGCCTCGTGAAGCCAGTTTCCGTACCAATCTGACAATTGTGATTTGATGGTCTGCTGATATTTGGAAAGTGTATGTTTCTCCAAAAGATGGTGCGTTTTTATGATAATTGACGCGGCAGCAGCTTCGAAACCTACACGTCCTTTTATCCCGACAATCGTGTCTCCAACGTGGATATCGCGACCAATTCCGTAAGGTGACGCCAACTCTTCAATCTTTTGAATCGCTAAAACCGGATGAGAAAAAGTCTCGCCGTTAACAGAAATCAATTCGCCATTTTTGAATTCGATTTCCAATTGAGATGGTTCTGTTTTTTCAACTTGCGAAGGAAAAGCTTCTTCTGGAAGAGAAAATCGGGACGTCAAAGTTTCTTTTCCGCCGACGGAAGTTCCCCAAAGTCCTTTGTTGATGGAATATTTGGCTTTGTCAAAATCCATTTCGTAGTTGTGGTCTTTCAGGAACTGGATTTCGTCTTCTCGAGACAAACTCAAATCACGGATTGGTGTGATAATTTCGATTTTTGGACACATTACATTGAAAATCAAATCGAAACGAACCTGGTCATTTCCTGCACCCGTACTTCCGTGAGCAATTGCTTCGGCTCCGATTTCCAAAGCTGCTTCCGCAATCGTTTGCGCCTGAATCGTTCTTTCGGCGCTGACAGACAATGGATAAGTATTGTTTTTTAGAACATTACCGAAAATCAAATACTTGACACAGTCGTTATAATATTTTTCTGAAGCATCGATAAACCTGTAAGAAGCCACGCCTAAATTTTCTGCTTTTTCTTTAAGCAAAACCTCATCGTTTTTATCAAAACCACCTGTGTCGATTGTGACTGCGTGAACTTCGTAGCCCAAAGTTTCACTTAGATATTTGGCGCAATACGACGTGTCCAAACCTCCGCTAAATGCCAAAACTACTTTCTTACTCATTGTCGTTGTTTATAGATTCAAAATCTTTTTCTTTATTCATATTTACTTTTTCCGGGACGAAAAGCATTGCTGTGCATAGACAATTTTTGCGTTCCTTCATCATCAGAATTTCGTAGTTTACGCAGTTTTTGCAACCGTTCCAGAATTGTTCATCTTGAGTCAATTCAGAATAAATCACCGGCGTGTAACCTAAACTGCTGTTGATTTTCATCACTGCCAATCCTGTGGTGAGACCGAAAATCTTTGCATTTGGATATTTCTCCCTGGAAAGCTCGAAGATTCTTTCTTTAATCAAAGTTGCTAATCCAGCGTTTCTGAATTGTGGCGAAACAATCAATCCGGAATTGGCGACATACTCTCCGTTTGTCCAGGTTTCGATATAGCAGAAGCCTGTCCAGGTTCCATCTTCGTCGATGGCGATGATGGCGTTACCTTCCGAGATTTTCTTGCCCAGATATTCGGAGGAACGTTTTGCGATGCCTGTTCCTCTTTTCTTTGCAGAATCCTCCATTTCGTTTCGGATTTCTTCCACATATACCAAATGTTTCTCTGAGGAAACTTCTAATTTCATTGATATTATCTAATTAAGTCGCAAATTTAAATATATTTATCTTTATTGTCCAAATTAATTAGATATTATTATCTGTTAATTTATCATTAACAACAATATTATCTTTTATACAATTAATAAACAAAGAAGCTATAAGTTTTATTTGTTTGCAGATTTTATGTAATTTGGCTAAGCTAAAATTGCGATCTGAACGAAGATTCGCTTCTATTCATTCATTAAACCCAGAAATCATAAATCAATTGTTATGAGAAATTATCACATTCAGAATCTACAGGATTATTTCAAAGAGTATAAAAAGTCAATTAAGAATCCGAAGAAGTTTTGGGATAAGATTGCGGATGAGAATTTCGTCTGGTATCAGCGTTGGTCCAAGGTAGTGGATTATGATATGCAGGAAGCGAACATCAAATGGTTCAAGAATGCGAAACTTAATATTACAAAGAATTGTCTGGACAGACATCTTTCCGTGCGTGGCGATAAGACAGCAATCATCTGGGAACCGAACGACCCGAAGGAAGAAGCTCAACACATTTCTTACAACGAATTATATACAAGAGTTAATAAAGTCGCGAATATCCTTCGTGAAATGGGCATTGAAAAAGGCGACCGCGTTTGTATCTATCTTCCGATGATTCCGGAATTGGCAATCACGATGTTGGCTTGTGCAAAATTGGGTGCTGTTCATTCTGTGATATTTGCCGGATTTTCTGCTTCAGCGGTGGCTTCGCGGGTGAATGACTGCGGGGCGAAGATGGTCATCACGTCCGACGGAAGCTACAGAGGAAACAAAGTCTTAGATCTTAAAACTCTTGTGGACGAAGCATTAGATAAAACACCAACCGTAGAAAACGTTCTGGTTGTGAAAAGAACGCACAATGATGTGAAGATGAAGGAAGGCCGTGACTATTGGATGGACGACTATTACGATAAAGCATCGGCAGATTTCGTGACAGTGATTATGGATGCAGAAGATCCGTTGTTCATTCTTTACACTTCGGGATCGACTGGGAAACCGAAAGGAATGCTACACACTTGTGCCGGATATATGGTTTATACGGCTTACACTTTCCAGAATGTATTTAATTATAAAGAGAATGACATCTATTGGTGTACGGCGGATATTGGCTGGATCACGGGGCATTCTTATATTCTTTACGGTCCGCTTCTAAATGGCGCAACGACTGTCATCTTCGAGGGAGTGCCGACTTTCCCTGACGCGGGGCGATTCTGGGAAGTGATAGAGAAACATAAGGTGACTCAGTTTTACACGGCTCCGACGGCGATCCGTTCTTTGGCAAAGGAAAGCGTGGATTGGGTTTTGAAACATAATCTGGATTCTCTTAAAGTGATTGGCTCCGTAGGAGAACCTATCAATGACGAGGCGTGGCACTGGTACAATGATAATGTCGGGAAGAAGAAATGCCCGATCGTAGATACCTGGTGGCAGACTGAAACCGGCGGTATTATGATCTCGCCAATTCCTTTTGTGACACCTACCAAACCTACTTACGCTACCCTTCCGTTGCCGGGAATTCAGCCGGTGCTGATGGATGAGAAGCGAAACGAGATCACCGGAAACCAGGTGGATGGAAACCTTTGCATCCGTTTTCCTTGGCCGGGAATTGCCAGGACTATTTGGGGCGATCATCAGCGGTATAAGGAGACCTACTTCTCAGCTTTCCCTGGGAAATATTTCACGGGCGATGGGGCTTTGAGGGACGAGGTTGGCTATTACAGAATCACAGGTCGTGTGGATGATGTGATCATCGTTTCCGGACACAATCTGGGGACGGCGCCTATTGAGGACAGCATCAATGAACATCCTGCGGTGGCGGAGTCTGCGATTGTGGGTTATCCGCACGACATCAAAGGGAATGCGCTTTACGGTTTTGTAATCCTGAAAGAGGCAGGCGAAGACAGAAAGCGTGAGAACCTGGCGAAGGAAATCAACCAGTTGATTTCTGACCAGATCGGGCCGATTGCGAAGCTCGATAAGATCCAATTTGTTTCCGGGTTGCCGAAGACGAGATCCGGGAAGATTATGCGCCGAATCCTGAGAAAGATTGCCGAGGGCGACTTCAACAGTTTTGGGGACACTTCTACTTTGCTGAATCCGGAGATTGTGGATGAGATTAAGAATGAGAGAGTTTAGATTAATGATAAGTTATGAGTTATGGGTGGCTCGCAGATTTAGCTGATTAATGCTTGAAATAAATCTGCTGAATTTGCACGATCTGCGAGAAAAGTATTTAAATAATTATCCTTAATTCTCAATAGCTTTAACAGATAAATACATAACAAAGCCATCCGGATTGGGTGGCTTTTGTTATTTGATAAGGTCTGATGCCTTAATGCTAAGGTCGTGCGTGATGGTGTTGGTTTTTTATTTTTTGAAGCATTAGTAATAATTGAGTTTATATTATGTTAAATTGATAAATTAATTAGCTGATTATCAGTTTGTTTTGTACATTTGAACAAACTAAAATTCACTAACCAAATGAAAATAATAAAATGGACAAACTTTTATTAGCTCTTTCGCTTTTGATATTTTCTTTCAGCTATGCGCAGGATTGGAAATTTATCTTTGAGAACAATACCGATTCCTTTTACTACAAACCCAATACAGAAAATACGGCTTGGATAAAAGTGATATCTGGAAAAACGGAGTACTTTCCGAAGACTTCTACCGGTTTACGGGTGATTGACAGCTATGTATTGACCTTATGGAGATTTGACTGCGAAAATAAAAAAGCAGGCCTGTTGCAATGGAACATTTACTCAAAGGAAGACAATCTCTTGGTTACTTTGCAACAGAACAAATATGTAGTCGAAATGGCGTATGCTATCCCGGATTCTGTAGGGGAAGGGTTTTTTGGTGCGTTTTGCAGTAATGACTACAAATAGTTTTGTTGTCAGGCTGAGGTGAAGTTTATCCTGAGCTTGACGGAGGGAAGCCTTTTTTTAGAAGAGACTTCGGCGAGCTATGTATGACCATAGAAAAAGCCACCGCGATTGGGTGGCTTTTGTCATTTTGACATATTTTTTTTGTAGGCTATCGGTATACGGTCGGTATACGCAACCTATACGCAAAACTTAGTTTCAGTTCTTAAAGCGTCCGGGTCATTTCTGTCATATTGTCAGGGTTGTCTGTTGCTGTAATTGTGATCTTATCGCCAGCGAGATCTTTGTTATCTTGAGTTGCTGTATACAGCCACTCGAAGCCGGAATCTACTGCGGAACCTTCTTCTAAGAGAGTGCCGTCTTCGTTTTCTATTTTGACGGTTACACTTTTTACTGCGAAGTCATCCAATACAATTATTTTGATGGTATCTCCTTTCTTACCTGTGTAGGCAGACAGGTCTATGGATTCTATATCCGGTGCTTTCAGGAGATCGGCTACTGCTACGTTGTATGTGCTGATTCCTTTGGAAACATCTGCTGCTGCGGAATACATTTGGTTTTGGTCCGGATCTTTGATAACCGATTTGGCGTATAGGGTTGCTTTTTGAAATTTACGCTGATGCTCTTTCTGATTATCGGTGTAATCTCCGGTTCTGTCTTTTGGGACTTTTGATACTATGGTTTTGCCGTTTCTCTGGCTGAAAACGATGAGGTCTCCAACTTTACCGCTAAGGCCGTGTGTGATGATGTTGTTTTTACTTTCTGCCATCTTCGTGTTTTTTTAAAGGTTAATAATAATTTTGAGCTTCTAAAATAAATATTTTAATCATACGAAACGGAATTTTTTATGGATTATTTTTCGATAATACATTGTTATAAATTTTATTCAAGACAATATATTGTCATTTTGGTTTATATTATGTTAAATTGGATTGGTACTGGTTTGAGAATCAATGGTTAATCAAGATATATAAAAACTAAAATCAACTAACAATTTCGTTGGAATATTATAATTAAGTAATATTTTTACCATTAAACTTTTAATAATGAAAATCCCATCTCGATTTGAGGAAATACTAAAACAAAATCAAACATTATATTCCGTTGTTTTAGATGTAATATCATCATTTGATCCAATTTTTAAAGATAATAAGCTATACTTCTTTGAAGAATATACTGATCATGGCATTAATCACATTGAAAGTGTTTTAAATTCTTGTGAATTTATTATAACTGATGATTCATATAAAAACCTAAGCCCAAATGAAGTCGCAACATTAATACTTGCAGTAATTTTACACGATTTAGGAATGCACATTGAATTTATCACTTTTACCTCACTTCTTAATGGGGATTATGACGATGTGATATGTAATTCGATAGACAATAAAACTTGGAGTCAATTATGGGAAGATTATTTATCCGAGGTAAAAAGGTTTAATACTTATCAAAAGAAAAATATTTTCGGAGATGAAAATATTAAATTTAAAATTCCGGATTTATCTAATAAAGATAATCTAGATGGTGTTGATAAAAAAGTCATAGGCGAATTCATTAGGAGAAATCACGCAAGAATTGCTCATGAAATAGCTGTAAAAGGTTTAATCGGAAATACTAGTATTGAATTTGGTACAGAAAAATTAGACATCAAAAATCGACAAATCGCAGGGATAGTAGCAAGAAGCCATGGTTTAGATATCAGAGACTGTTTTTATTTTCTCGAAGAAATAGGTAATGACAGCTGGCGAAATCCTCTAAATATAAATATTGTCTATTTGATGGTAATTCTTAGAATTGCAGATTACATACAGATTGATAAACAGAGAGTAAATCCCTACCTACTTAAAGTGAAGTCATTTAACAGTCCGATTTAAAGTGTAGAGCATAAAACTCATTTGGCAATTGAATCACTTAATTATAATCAATTTGATTCTGAGAAAATTTATGTTGAATGTTCTCCAAAGAACAGTTTAGAATTTGTTAAAATCTATAATTTAATTTCTGATATTCAAAAAGAGTTTGACAAGTCGTGGGCTATATTAGGTGAAATTTATGGCTTCATACCGCTAAACAAACCTTCAATTCGATTTAGAAGGATAAGTTCAAACTTAGAAAACAGTAAATATGTAAATAACCTGCCATTCCTTACCAAGAAAATTGGATTTCATGTAGACAATAATTTATCCAGATTATTAGTAGCACCATTATATGGTGATAATCCAACTTTTGGGGTTCGAGAACTTTTGCAGAACTCAATAGATTCATGCTTAGAAAGGAAAGAAATGGAATATTCAAATGATAATTTTATTTTTATTCCTGAGATAAATGTATCGTTAGAAAGAATTGATGACGAATGGAGTCTATTTACAATTCAAGATAATGGTAAGGGTATGAATGAATTTGAAATAATTAACTACTTTCTAAGCGTTGGTACATCATTTAGAAAAAGTATGGATTGGAAAAAGAGATTCGTAGATGATGACGGAAAATCAAAAGTTAATAGAAATGGAAAATTTGGAATCGGAGTATTAGCTGCATTTTTACTAGGAGATGAAATTGAAGTTCATTCAAAAAGTATTTTAGATAACACAACTTATTCTTTTACAGCATCAATAGATTCACAATCAATAAATGTTTCTAAGCATACAACATTAGAGACTCATGGGGTGAAAATATCAATCAAGGTAGATAATGACAGAAGAGAAAACTTACTGGCAGAATACTATAGAGAAAGTAACGTAGTAAAATGGACTAATTGGTATATATATGATGAACCTAGAATTAATTTCTTTTTAGACAGGGAGCAATTAATTTTAAAAAATGAATATGATATTACAAAATATTTTAGCTTTAAGACTAATTCATTTGAACTCATTCGGTGGAATTATAATTTAATTAGATACAATAACTCATATGAATCATATGAAAAAATGCTCGCTTGTAATGGCATTGTTATAAATAAAGCTTATAGTAATGATCGATTTAGATATGGAAATAAAAATTATTATAATTTAATCACAAGCAAGCCCACAGTTATTGTAGATGATAAAGATGGCATATTTCCTCTCAAGTTAGATCGCAGTGAATTAGATTCCTCCGAATTTCCTTTTGAAGAACAACTATTAGGCGAAGTCTCAAAGCATTATTTAGCTAAAATATTAACTATTGATATAGATTTGGAAAACATCCAAAATAATAATTTATTACATAACGGTGAGTTTCTTTATGGAGAAAATGGTTTTATTATTGACAGTGAATATTTTTTAGAAGGTGTAGAAAGCTTGGGATATAACTACTTGAAAATTATTACTGATAAAAACACATTTAACTTAAATTCATTAAATCTTTATAAAGAAACTTTAATTTTAATATCTTTAAAAGAATCTATTAATCTAACTGTTCAACGAAATAGTATATTTCCAGAAGGCGGAGCAAGAATAATTTTACCGAAGAATAAATTTGACATCCACTTTTCTCAAAGTTCTCGTAGATTACCACAATATATTAAGAGAGGGATCGAGATAGAAAATCAAAATGATGATTATGTTATTTATAAAAGTTTAGATTTTAAAAAGCCTTTTATTTTATCAAACATTGAATCTTTAGATAAACAATTAATACAACAAATACAGTCTCTACAAGAAATAAGTATTAAATATTTTTCGGAAAAAACACATAAAGTAACCAAAGATATTTTTCGGAAATATATAAAGGATAATTATATCATACCCTATGACATTAATGAAAGAAAAAAATTATATAGTGAAGCGTTTAGAGAATTAAAGGAATTTATATAATGTCAAGTACTTAGACATCACTCTTGGAAAAACTATGAAAAAACTACTAGCTCTTTGTTTTATTTTTAGTTTGTCGGTTCCTGGTAATGCTCAGAAACAGGGCGCCAAGGATAGCATCAAGGTGTTTTACGACGGGCTTTTCTCGGTTCTCAAAAAAGGCTATCTGCACAGGAAGCAAGTCAACTGGCCCGCGGTAGAAGCGGAAACCAGACAGAACCACGATAGCGCAGATTTGCAATCCTTGCTTTCCAACCGCATATTGATAAAGTCACGGATTGCAAATCTACGACATCAAGTACCCCGAAATATTAGCACAAATTTTAAAAAACACCCCTCACAAATGAAATTGATTATCTTTTTTCTTGGAATTTCTACATTTTGCTTCTCGCAAAAAATAAGTTTTATCTACGAAACAAAATACAAACTGAATTCAGAAAAACCAGATGAGGTTAATTCCGGGAAGATGAGTTTGGATCTAAAAAATAACACTTCAATTTTTAGAGATTCACTAGAACGAAAATCAGACTCAGTAAGGTTAAACAGTGGAAATGGAAGTTTTAAAATGGGTGTTGAAAACCAATTCTATGTCAAAAAGAATCTTGCTCAAAAAAGAATTGGAAAAAATAATCACTTATTTGGAAAGAGATTATCTTCTTCCAATTGAGGACATCTTAAATTGGAAAATAAGTTCCGAACAAAAAGTAATTGGAAACTATAAATCTCAAAAAGCCGAAACTACGTATGGCGGAAGAAACTGGATTGCCTGGTTTACCACAGAATTACCTTTCAGTGATGGCCCCTATATTTTCAATGGTTTACCTGGATTGATTGTTTCTATTCAGGACTCAAACAATGACTATTCATTTAATTTGATAGAAGTCAAAAAAGGCGGGACTATTTTTGACGCACGCACAAAAACAATAAAAATCGATTGGAAAAAATATGAAGCACTTGCAAGATCCTATTTTAATGACCCATTTAATATAAATTCAAGAGGGTGGAAAACAGCTAAATTTACCGACGCAAATGGTACAACAGTGGATATTTCTATAAAGAATAAAGAACTACAAAATTATATTTTACAAGAAAATAACCCCATTGAATTAGATCACAAAATAAACTATAAATAAAAACCTTCTGCTAAGAAGAGTTTGGCGATAGCGATCGGAAAGTCATCAGTTCAGGTTTTGCGCTTCGGTACAATTTTGTATTTTAGTTGAAGGTTTTGGCTTCGGTTTGCCCACCATCGCCAAGCCACGAAACGTCGTGCGATATGCTAGATCAAAAGCTTTCTAAAGTTGAAACAAGAGAAAATCTAATGAAAAAACTAGTATTCCTATTTTCCATTTTATCAATTTTCAATGCCTGTAACGGACAAGGAAAAGAACATAAAACGTATCATAAAAACGGTCAAGTTAAAGAACACTTTTTTTTAGACAAAGACGGTGAATTGACGGGCGAAGCGAAAGTATATTTCGAAAATGGACAATTATCAACCATCAGCAAATATGACACAGGAAAAAATGAAGAAAGGAAGTGGTATTGGAAAAATGGAAAATTAAGAGGTGGTGTATCTTTTAATGAAAATAAAAAAATGATCGGCGAATGGAAAGAATATCACGAAAATGGACAACTTGCGGAAGTTGGAAATTATGACAATGGCGAAAAAACAGGTCTATGGAAAGTCTATTTTGAAAATGGACAATTATCGGCTGTTGGAAAGAATAAAAATGGATATCCTGTCGGTGAATGGAAACTTTACCACGAAAATGGTAAGTCAAGAGGAAACTGGCTGTTTGACGAAGAAGGGTTTAAAACTGGCGAATGGAAAGAATACTATGATAATGGACAGCTAGAAAGTATTGGGAAATACAACAGAGGGATGAAAACCGAGGAGTGGAACTATTATTATGAAAATGGAAAATTAGAACGTTTTGAGCGCTATAACCAATATCAAAAATATAATGGGGAATGGAAATTCTACAATGAGGAGGGTAATCTGATAAAAACAGAAAACTATACTGATGGAAAAGAAAGTGGCGACTGGAAATTTTATGACGAAAAAGGCAACTTAGTGAAGACGGAAAAACATTAAATAATGGGGCGAAACCGCAAAGTTCACCGGTAGTTCTTTGACTGAAGAGTTGTGCTTAGATTTGCCCTGACATCGCAAAGTCCAGACATTTTACAAACCGAACGTAAACATCTAAAATTTAATACAGAAAAAATGAGAAACCATATTTATACTTTGTTATTATTATTTCTATTCACAACTGTCAATGCTCAAGAATATCCAACACTAATAAGTGAAGCTCATCAATCATATGAAGCAAAAGATTACAAAATGTCTACTGATCTGTATGATAAAGCTTTTAAAATTGAAAGCAAAAATCCAAGTCACTTGTATAATGGCGCCTGCGCATCTTCTTTAGCGGGAAATACAACAATAGCATTTAAATGGTTGAACTTATCCATAGAAAATGGCTGGACAAATCTAATGCACTTAAAATCTGATACTGATCTAGAAAATCTGCATTCAAAAAAAGAATGGGGAAAAACGATTGAAAAGTTGGAAAAAAAATTAGAGTTAGTAGAAGCCAATTATGACAAACCATTGCAGGCTGAATTGTTGACCATTCTTGAGGAAGACCAGAAATATAGAAAGCAAATCCATGAAACTCTAAAAAAATCCAGTGATGATTCTAAAGAAATGCAAGATCTTTGGAAAATAACCCTTCACAGCGACTCAATTAACTTATTAAAAGTAAAAAAAATATTAGATGAAAAAGGTTGGGTTGGCAAAGACAAAGTAGGCGCACAAGCCAATAGTGCCATATTTCTTGTCATTCAACATTCGGATCTGGAAACGCAAAAAAAATATTTACCAATGATGAAAGAAGCTGTAACAAAAGGAAATGCAAATCCAGGTTCTTTAGCTTTGTTGATTGACAGAATAGAAATTCGGGAAGGTAGAAAACAAATCTACGGAAGTCAGATAGGAATCAATCCAAATACTAATGATCACTATGTCTTACCATTAATTGATCCTGACAATGTAGATAAAAGAAGAACAGAAGTAGGCTTGGGCCTGATCTCTGACTATGTTAAAACTTGGAATTTAGTTTGGGACGCTGAAAAGTATAAAAGTGAATTACCCGAATTAGAAAAATTAAATAAATAGAAAAAATGTCTGCTGACAACAGTTTTCCCGATAGCGTGAATTTGCAATCCGTGCTTTTCCATCCACAACATAGATAAAAATTACAGATTACAAATCTGCGACGTCGTAAAAGATTACAAATTCCTGACATTACAATTATTGTAGACTAATTAGAATTAATAATTATTATTTTAGTACCAAAAATTAATCTGACTAAAACAAATAAAACCATGATAAGAAATTCAAAATTTGTTAAATTAACTCAAATCAAGAATACATTTCTTTTTATATTATTCTTATTATCTGTTTTCTCGTGTGAACCTCGAGAAACCGAAAACAGCCATTACAAAATATCTTTTGAAAATAATTCTAATAAAAATCTATACATCTTCTGGAGCTCTGACACAATGCTAACACAATACGGAACGCCAGACCCAAGAAATAATCCCGATCGAAAAGTCCTGGCACACTCCATTAATAATGATGCCTTGAGAAGCAATGGAGGAAAACCAGAATCGTGGGAGACGATGTTTAAATCTTACCCGAAAATAAGTGTATTCGTTTTCGATGAACAGGTCCTTCTAAATAATGACTGGCAAACCATAAAAGAAAATGGTATGTATTTGAAAAGATATGACCTAAACTACGACGATGTAAAAAATGCTAATTGGACAATTAAACACACAGATTAGCAAGATCATTATTATGAAGGAACAAATCTGTGACATCGAAGTACAAACAGTTAATTAGGCTCCAGCGCCCAATTATAACCTATGAAAATAAAAGTCTATTCCCCTTCCAATCCTTTACTTAAAAAATACATAGAAAGTATTTATATCCTCACCCATACCGCTGAAGAAGAACCCGCCAAATACATCACCTTTCCTTCTATTTTTACCATTGTATCAAGCAGTGAAAAATCAAAATCGATCACAAAAGGAAATCAATTGATCATCAGGCAATGCGATGACAATGAGGTGGAAACCAATTTGGTGTCTGATTTCAATAAGCCGGTGTATGTGCAATACGAAGGGAAAATAAACGAAATCACGATCTATTTCAAACCATTGGCCATCAATGCATTTTTGGAGCAGAACCTAAATCATTACAACAGCTCCAACTTTTCTGAATTTTCACCTTTTGAGGATTACAGAAAATCGATGATCGACATTCTTTCCTTGCAAAATGACACCGAAAAAATTGAGGCTCTTGAAAGTTATTGGTTATCCAAATTAAGAGGATTTCAGCACAATTTCCTTGAAACTGTTTTGTCTGAAATGATGGGTGATGAAAATGATGCTTTAACTATTACAGAACTTTGCAAAAAAAATGCTATTTCACGCACCACATTGAACAAACACTTTGGCAGACATATTTGCAAAACACCATCTCAATTCAAGAAGATTTTAAGATTTAGAAATGCAGTTAACAGATACGCATCAAATAAGACAAGAAACAACTTAACGGATATCGCCTATGGTGTTGATTATTTTGACCAGTCACATATGACAAGAGAATTCAAATCAGTAACAGGGTTTTCGCCCAAGGTTTTTTTTGACAAAACGACTGCTCTGGAAAAAAAACAAATTCACTGGCTGTTTTTATAGATGGGTTTACAATTGTACAATTTTTCATTTTGTGATTAAAGTACTTTTGTCGCTTAAACAAAAAGATACCACTATGACCATCCGTCAAATCTATTTTATTACAGCTGTCTTCTTGATAGCCTTTTTACAGCCTATTGTGGTCCAATCACAAAATTCTGAAAGTATAATTAATCCGATAAAGTTTCACTTAAAAAATCTTGAAAAAGAAAACAACCTAAGCGGGGTTGTTCTTATTGCAAAAAATGGCAAACCAATCTATAGAGAAGCCTTTGGTTTTGCCAATTTGCCGGACCGTGTTAAAAATAAACCGGACACGAAGTTCAATTTAGCTTCTATCAACAAGATGTTCACCGCAATGGCTATTATGCAATTGGTGGAATCCGGGAAAATTTCGCTTCAGGATAAAGTAGGCCAATATCTTACAAATTATCCAAATAAAACGGTTGCCGACTCTGTGACCATCCATCAATTATTGACGCACACTTCAGGAATGATGAGTTTTTGGGAGGAATACGACAAGTTTGCAAAAGTAAACTTCAAAACAGTTTCTGATTACCTTCCGTTGTTTGCTGATAAAAAACTAGCCTTTTCGCCAGGTAGTGACTTCTACTACAGCAATTCCGGATATATGGTTTTAGGATTGATTATTGAAAAGGTATCGGGTCAGAATTATTTTGATTTCGTAAAAGAGCATATCTATCAACCAGCAAAAATGATCAATACTGATGCTTACGAATTGGATCATGCGATTCCAAATTTGGCGACCGGTTACACCATGTCATTGGAGGAACCGGGACAATGGAAAAATAATATTTTCTCAAATTTAGCCAAAGGAACGCCTGCCGGTGGCGGCTATTCGACAGCTGACGATTTGCTGAATTTCGCCAATGCTTTACAAAACAATATTTTATTGAGTAAAGAGAAAGTGACTCTTTTTACATCGGGTAAAGTGAAGTACAGAGAAGGAATGTATGGCTATGGGTTTGAAGAAAACACAATCAACGGACACCGCATCTTTGGACATACCGGCGGACACGATGGTATTGCCTGTGAAATAATGATTTATCCTGATCTGGGCTATACTGTCGTAATTCTAACCAACGGAGAAGTCGAAAATTATTGGGAAGCGAGTAATCTGATTAAAAAACAATTGGTGGGTTCAGCACCGTCCATTGACAATTTTTTCTACACTAAGGATATTATCAAGATCGTAACTAACAAAGGTTATGAAGCAGGCATTAAAGAAATAGAACTAAATTCAAAGAAATATTCATTAAGAGAAAATCTGATTGAGAGATATGGTTATAAGCTCTTGTTCGAAAAAAAGACCAATCAGGCCATAGATTTGTTTAAGTTGAATCTTCGTTTTTTCCCCCACTCAAACAATGGTTATTATTACATCAGTGAGGCATACAGGGTGTCAGGTCAAAAAGAAAAAGCGATTGAATATTTAAAGTTATACCTTGAAAAAGAGCCGGAAGACATTGATGCTCAATTAAAATATAAGTTGTTGATGAAATAACTACAATAGATTTGGGAATTTGACTTAATTCAAAATTTAGTGTTTATTTGTGAGAATTTGGTTAAACTGAAAAATAACATTAATTTAGCCCAAAACCTCTTGTAGCAAGGGAAAGGCTGTACGTTATTACAATACAAATTCGATAACTATAAAATGAAAAAATTAACATTATTATTTCTCACATTATTCATTACAAATTTTAACTATGCTCAAAACAGAGTACTCGACAGTTTGGTTCAAAAGAATGGCTTTGCTTTCCAGGCTGATAAAAACATTTCATTTCAGGGAAAAGGATGGGATGCTTTGCTCAACGAAATAAAACAATCGAATTCTGTTTTGCTGGGAGAAACTCATTTTACAAACGAAATTCCTTATTTCACAAACGCCGTTATCAATGAGGTTAAGTTTGACAACTATTTTCTTGAGGTTGATCCTTATTCAGTAGATATCATCGAAACAAAAATCAAATCTCTATCTGATGAGCAGCTTAATTCTTTTGTTAAAGAATACAGTACCAACTTTTCTTTTTTGGAGTATGAGCCTGAATTTGCTTTGTTTAAGGATTTAGTTAAACGCAATACCAAAATATATGGTGCCGAACAAATCAGCATTTTTGCAGACCAAATGATCATTTCACGTTTGAAAGAAAATTCGAAAAATAAAAAAGCGGTTGAGATCTATGAGCAAATGCTTCATAATTCCAAACTAGCTGCCTCTAAAGATGGTAAGGAAAAATACTATCTGTTATCTGAAGATTGCCTTCAAAAAATAGATTCGCTATTGAAGTTAAAGCTTTCTGACAAAGAGCGAAAACAAATTGAAGACTTAAAGTTAAGCAGAGAGATTTATGTTAAAAGAAATCATCCGCAAAGGATTCAACTGTTGAAAAATATCCTGCTGACGCAAATGCCCGAGTGGAAAAACAAAAAAAATCTCTTCAAATTTGGCGCAGTTCATCTACCAAGAGGTGAAACCATCTTAACAAAAACAGATATATACGATATTGGTAGCTTAATCTCTAATATAGAAGAAGCGAATTATAGAAAATCGTTACACATCATGCTTGTTGGTAAAGGAGACGAAGATGATGACACTAGTTTTAAATCTTTTCTAAATGTGGCAAAAGACGATCAATGGCACTGTTTTGATTTAAGACCTTTGAAAAAATCTATTTTACAAAACAAGCTGAAAGTAGATGATGTATACTTATCGAGAGTTATAAAGGGTTACGATTATCTAATCTATATTCCGAAAGTCACTAAAAGTAAAGAAATATCGTTAAAATAACAACGTACATACTATAAAGCTGCTCACTCAAATAAAAAAACCGCCCTTAAAAAGCGGTTTTTATTTTGCCATTCCAATGGTAATTTAAGATATTTGATACTCAGACATCAATGTTTAAAGTCTTATGAAAAAACTACTAACTATATTCTTTTTTCTCAGCTTGTCAATCCTAAGTTTTGCTCAGAAACAGGCAAGCGCGAAGGATAGCATCAAGTTGTTTTATGATGAGCTATTTTCGGTTCTTAAAAAAGGCTATCTGCACAAGAATTCTGTTGACTGGAAATCTGTGGAAGCTGAAACCAATCAGAATCTTACGCAATACGGAAGTTTTAAAAAGTCATTGAGTGAGATTAAGCCGCTGTTTGACAAGATAGGTGCCAACCACTGT
This sequence comes from Chryseobacterium sp. TB1-D10, assembly GCF_059803555.1. Classification (NCBI taxonomy): domain Bacteria; kingdom Pseudomonadati; phylum Bacteroidota; class Flavobacteriia; order Flavobacteriales; family Weeksellaceae; genus Chryseobacterium; species Chryseobacterium sp. TB1-D10. The sequence continues at coordinate 86,348 of NZ_JAPFHB010000009.1, forward strand.
GGCATATACTATCAACAGAAAAGATACGCCGGCTCCGGAAAAACCATCCCCAAAGATGCCTACACAGACCAACTGAAAAAGAAACTGGCTGCCAAACCTGTCTTCGAAGCCAGAATGCTGAAAGACCGGTACGCTTACATCCTGATGCCCGCCATGGTCTTTATGGATACCAGCGCCAGAAACATCTCCAGCATAGCGCAGCCGATGTATGACCAGATTGCAGCCCTAAAAAAGAAGCACCACCCGCAAGGCTGGATTGTGGATCTGCGCCTCAATACCGGCGGGAACGCGATGCCGATGCTCCTGGCGCTGTATGACCTGCTGGGCGACAACGCTGTCTGGGGCACGCTGGACCTCAACAAAAAACAGGAAAACCTGGTCCGACTCAAACAGGGAAAGTATCTAGATGGTTCTAAAATAATCCCATCCATAAAACCCAATGGCGAACTCCTGGATCAGGCGAAAGTGGCGGTGATTACAGGGATCTTCACAGCAAGCTCGGGAGAGGTAACCGCACTGGCGTTCAAAGGGAGACCCAACACGGTCTTCATTGGCGAAAAATCTTACGGCGCCACGACAAGTAATATCCAGACGGAGCTGCCATTTGGTGCCGTATTGGCGCTGACGGTCGGCTATGACAGTGACAGGAATGGCATCTATCACGAGGAGATTGTTCCGGAAATACCGGTTTCAAAGGAGGATAACTTTGAGGATCTGATGCTGGATGGTAATGTTTTGGAGGCGGTAAAGTTTTTTGAGGGGAAGTAGGTTTTTGGACACGCGCAGGATGCCCGCGCCGGCGGTGTGAAGTTGGTTTTTGAAGATTGGGTTTTTGTTTCTGAAAATTAGTATTTTAGTGACGTAAAAAACTGACTTAATCTTAAAACTATTTCAAACTATGGAGAAAAATAATCCAATGACTTTCACGATGAGCATCGTCGCCATCATTGTAGGTGTAGCGCTGTACAAGCAAATTGATTTTAAAACGATGACTGTGGAGAAGCCGGCTTTGTCTGTGCTTTATGCTGTTACGTTTTTGTTCGCCGTTGTGGTTTTGGTGAGGAATTTCCGGAAGCGAGCGGAAAAGTGACAAGCTGCCAAAAGTATTAAATCATCCTTAAAACCGTAGCCGTATGAACAAAGAACTTTGGGACCACATTCTTCAATTTGATTTTGATGATCCGCCCGGTGAATATGGATTTACAACCCGGCTTGCCAACGAAAACTTCTGGACAAAAGCATTTACGGAACTTGCTATTCTGGAATACAGGAAGTTTATGTATCTGGCAGCGACTTCGGACATGATGGTTTCGCCGTCTGAGATTGTAGATACGGTCTGGCATCAGCATCTGATTTTCACGCAGTCTTACCAGAGTTTCTGCGATCTGATAGGCAGGCAGATTCAGCACATTCCTTCTACGCATAACCGGGAACAATTTGAGAAATTCAGTCAGGCTAAAGAGAGGACTCAGAAACTGTATTTGTCCGTATTTGGTGCACAGCCGAAAAGCATCTGGGAATATCACAGTATGTTTGAAAGCCTGAATCTGGATAAATCCAAATTTAAAATCAGAACCTTTCTGGTATTTGGGATTCTTGGTTTCATTGCGCTGATAGCGCCTTGTTATTTTATACTGAGGCCGATCTATATGGAGATTGATAATCCTTATTTCATCATTGGATTTACAGCTTTGTGCATTCTGACGTTCGCCGGACTTGAATTTCACAACCGAAACCAACTGAAAAACATTGCGAAAGGATTTGATAAAGATTCATTTATCTATCATCTTCAGCCTTACGAACTTGTTTACCTCAAAACGCAGAAACTTGGAAATGTAATCAACGGAACTGTCAACGAATTGATTGACAACAATACCATCTACATCAATCCGGACAAGACTTTTGGTCTCATAAATCCGGGTAATGCAAGTTCCAAAGAGCAGCTACAGACCATCACTCTCCTGAGTGAATTGGGAAGGCCATTTTATCCCGCCTTATTAAAACAACTATCCAACAAACCGATCTTCTGGAATACCGCCAAATGTATGGATGCCTTTAAGAAATATGTGAATAAGTCTAAGAAATTCGGGAACTTGTTTCATCTCAATTTTGGTGTTCTGGCAATTGTATTAATGTTTAGTTTCATACGGCTGACGAGCGGAATTCTACGAGAAAAACCTGTCTTTCAAATTTTGATTGCCACAGTTATTTTGATTGTTTTAATGATTGCTTATCTGAACAGACTTACCAGACTTGTCTGCACCCAAACCATTCCTGACCTATACAAAACGGATATTTTGCCAACAAGACAAGTGAAAGACGATTGGCAATGGCAGTACTTTCTGATAGGTTCGGCTGTGCTGGCGGCGGCTTTTATCCCTGTTATTAATTACACAGAGAGGAAAGACATTTTCGGGAGCGACAGCGGAAGCACCGGATCATCCTGCGGAAGCAGCTGTGGAAGTTCCTGCGGCAGCTGCGGCGGTTGTGGTGGCGGCGATTAATTTAAAGTTCAATTCTTAAAATCTTATGATGTTACATTTTAAAACCAGGACAATGAAAAGAATAGCAATCCTATTCACTACCGTGATCTTGTTGGTTTCCGCTTTTGTTTTTTATCAGAAAAAAGTACGGTACAATCTTGTAACTATTTCAGAAAATAAAGTTTATAATTCGGGAGTCATTGCACCAGAAAAACTGCCTGAGGTTCTGGGTAATCATCATATAAAAACGGTGATCGATTTACGAGACGGCATTGAGCAAACCGAACTTAACCCTGAAACAAAAAAGCAAGTGAATGCCGAAGAAAATGCGATAGACAAAATCGCAGGAATTCAGTATTACAATCTGCCTACGGATCAAATCCCAGAAGACAGTACAGTTAAGAAATTTCTAAAGATTATGGATAATCCCAAGAATTACCCTGTTTTGATTCATTGTCATCATGGTGTTGGGCGCTCACGCTTGTTTAGTTCCATCTACAGAATCGAATATGAAAATTTTTCTAATGAAGATGCGAGAGCCAATGCGCGATTCTTATGGGAACTCAGCGGAAATTTTTCAAAAAATTCTGAGAAGGGCATTTATCTTACTAATTACAGAAAGAGAATCAGACCATAAAAAACCGTTCTTCAGTACAACGGTTTTTATGTTATTTACGATCTTTTATTGATTTTCTGTGTCAAATCTTTTCATAATAACCGATTTGAGACGTTCCTCATTATCGTCTCCCCAACTTCCTATAGCCGAAATTACAGGAATTAGACTTTTGCCAAAATCCGTAAGGCTGTACTCTACTTTTGGCGGAACAACCGGATAGATGACCTTGGAAACCAACTCGTGCTCTTCCAGCTCTTTCAGTTGAATATTCAGAACGCGTCTGGTTGCATCGGGAATTTTGCGCTGCAATTCACTGGGACGCTGATGTCCCTGATTGATAAACCAAAGCAAGCGGATTTTCCATTTGCCATAGAGTACTTCGCCAATCAGATCGAGACCGCAATTCAGGTTTGGTAAAATCTTTCTCTCATACATAAAAGCAAAATTAAACCTATGTTCCAAATTGTGCAATAGGGGAAAAATTTATCCCATAGTGAATCGTATTTCCGTAATTGTACAAAATGTTTTTATACCTCAATTTTGTCCTATAAATAATTCTTAAAAATGGAACAATTTAATTTCAACAATGAGTTATCAGGCAAAATCGCCTTAGTAACAGGAGGCACAAAAGGAGCAGGAAGAGCAATTGCAGAAAGGCTTTTACAAGCCGGCGCTACAGTTATCATTACGGCACGAAACGCACCGGAAAAAGAGAACAATAACCTGCATTTCATTTCTTCCGATCTAAGCAAGGCAGAAGATGCACAAAAAGTTGTCAGCGAAGTACTTTCGACTTACGGCAGGCTTGACATTTTAGTCAATAACTTAGGTTCTTCAGTGACTCCTGCCGGTGGTTTTTCTGTATTAAGCGATGAAGATTGGGAATCTACCCTGCGAGCCAATTTGCTCGCTCCTGTAAGACTGGACAGAGGATTTTTACCACAAATGATTGAGAGAAAAAGTGGTGTTATCATTCATATTGCTTCTATTCAGGGTAAACTACCACTCTACCATTCTACATTACCTTACGCGGCTTCAAAAGCAGCATTGATCAATTACAGTAAAAGTTTGTCCAATGAAGTGACACCAAAAGGCGTTCGTGTACTCACTGTTTCGCCGGGATGGATCAATACGACAGCATCCAAAGCCTGGCTGGGCGAAATTGCAAGAAATGCAAACAGTACTGTAGAAGAAGCACAGCAAGGTGTAATGGATGCATTGGGTGGAATCCCTTTTGGAAGACCTGCCGAATCAGAAGAAGTAGCAGAATTTGTTGGCTTTTTGGTTTCGCCAAGAGCTGATTATTTAACAGGAACCAATTTCGTCATCGATGGTGGCACAGTGCCAACCGTTTAATCATCTTAAAATTTAAAACAATGAATTTACCAAAAGTAGTAGCAGAATTAGTAAAAACGCAAAACAACTTTGACAGTGCCGCTTATGCCAATTGTTTTTCCGAAACGGCCGTAGTTTTTGACGAGGGCAAAACGCACAACGGCAGAAAAGAAATAGAACATTGGATTGCAGATGCCAATGAGCGTTATAAATCAACTATGGAGCCAATCAGTTATGAAGAAAATGAAACGGAAAGCATTTTAAAAGCAGAAGTTTCTGGAACTTTTCCGGGAAGCCCACTTGTTTTATATTTTCATTTGAAATTAAAAAATGATTTGATAGAATCTCTTAAAACCACTTCATAAGAATTTGGTTTGAAAATCAGAAAAACCGCCCTTCATACGGTGGTTTATTTATTTATTTAAAAATATTCTGAGCAAATTCATAAAGACAACGTCTCCACGTGAGCCATTCGTGATAGGTTCCGGCAGATTTGTACAGGACGTAAGGATATTTATTTTGGCTTAAATAATTAGTCAATAAATCATTGTATTCAAAGAAACGATTGTCTTCTTTTTCGCCTATTCCGATGAAGAAAAAAGGTTTTTGTTTTGATTTCAACAAATTATCTATGGGCAATTCTTTGAAAGGCTGAAATTCCGTCCCTTCATAAATCACAGGGCTGAAAGAACCAATTGCAGAGAATAGCTCCGGATGATTGGCTCCAATGAACATTGCTTGATAACTTCCCCGAGAAAGTCCGGCAATTGCTTTTTTGCCATTCGTTTTATATTTCTTTTCGATGTAAGGAATTAATTCCTGAACTACGATCTTGTCGAGGTTTTTGGTGGAAAGTACCGTTCTTGGATAATCGTCGGGCATCTTTTCCTGTTCAGGAGTGAGTGCAACACCGTAATCCATTACTACGATCATTTCATTTGATTTTTTTTCAGCAAAAAGATTATCCAGAATATTCTTGATATAACCTTGCTTTTCCCAACCTGTGATATCTTCACCAGTCCCGTGATAGAGATATAAAACCGGGAATTTCTTTGTTCCGTAATTTGGTGGCAAATAAACTTTAAAGTTCCGTTTTCCTTTAGTGATTTCAGAATTTAAACTGTCATCAACGATTTTTCCGTGTTTCACATTTTTTTCGAAGAAGAAATCTTCACCGGAAGGGATTTCGATGCCGCTTGTTGGTTGTCCATAACCAAAATATAATTCTGTATTCGGATCATTCGTTCGTTTGCCGTCAACATTGAACCAATAATAATGAAATCCAATTTCCAAAGGCGAAGTTGAGATATTCAAAAATCCATCTTTATCTTTAGTTGTTGTGTAATCAAAAGTTTTATTCATACCATCTCCACCTTGCAGAACTACGGATTTTGCATCAGGAAAATAAACTTTAAACTTAACTTTTCCGTCTGCATCCACTTTAGGAAATTCCTTGCCTGCTTTTGCCGTTGAAGATGTTTTATACTTTTGAGAAAATATTAGGGATGAAGACATGGCAAGAATAGCCGTTATGATTTTGAAGTTTTGCATTGATCTGATTTTGAAAGGTGTAATTTAAGGATTATTTCACTTCAATATTTTACTGCTAATCTTTGTTTAATTAGATTTATTTCTTTAACAATTCTATATCATTAAAACAACATCTATTATCACAGGCTCTTTTTCAAATAATGAAATTTTGATTATCTTTCCAATCGATTAGTAAAAAATCCCTCTGCAAAATCATTTTCAATATCAAACTACTTGGAAATACTGGTATAATTATTTAAAATATAGCATTTAAAAAACTCATGAAAAAACTTTTATTTATTATCTCATTAATATTATTTCAACTGATTTTTGGTCAGGAAAAAATTTACTTTGATAAAAACTGGAAAGAAACCACTAAAGAAAATGCAGAATTTGTCAGAAAAATAAATAAGACAGGTGAGATTTTCATTATTACAGATTTTTTTATTTCCGGAGAAAAACAATTTGAGGGAAAATCTTCCATTTCTACAGATCCTCTATCCTTGGAAGGTACAGCAATTTGGTATAATAAAAATGGAAAAATAGCCGAAAAAGGAAACTTTAAAAACAATATTCCAAATGGTGAACAGACTAGTTATTATTCAGATGGAACGCTTAAAACATCCGGACAATATACAGAAGGGAAACTAAATGGTTTATATACAGAATATTTTCCTTCTGGTGATATATCTGGTCAAGGTAATTTTGTTGATGGTAAAACGGATGGCATTTCTTTAAGATATAAAAGCCCTGGTAAACCAGATTATAAAATTAATTATAAAAATGGTATGGTAGATGGTCCTTATGAGTTTTATAATAGCAACAATAGTCTTTTCATGAAGGGAAATTCTAAAAACAATTCTCAAGAAGGATTTTGTCAAGAATTTTTTTATGAAGGAGAATTACATTCTCAGTACACAGTTAATAACAAAAAATTAGATGGTCTATATTTAGAATTTAACAAAGAAAAAGATACAACTACTGTTGCTCATTTTAAAGATGGAAAAGTTCTGGATTTTGTTTCAAAATTATCAAGAACAATGAACGGAAGCAAATTCGGCGCAAAAATGATACTTGTCAATTCAGTTGAAAATTGGAGTATTTATAGAGATGGTAAATTAATTGTAAAAGCATTCTATAAAAATGGCGAAAAAACAGATTTATGGAATGTCTATAATTATGACGGAACCAAGTTGATACAAACTATTGATTTTGGAAAAAATTCTTCATGCAAAGAACCGTATTTACAAGAGGTAAACATGGATTTTTCGCCTACTTTTAGCCTAACAGATCGATTTCATTCTGATGCAGATATACTGGAAACCAAGGATTGTGAAAATGCTATTATTAAAACCCTAAGTGATGACTTTCGTGATGAACATCCCTTCTATCATATGTCGAAAGAAGCAAATAAAAAATTATCTGATATCTTATCAGACCCAACTGTGGTAGACTATGTAGATGCCAGTAAAAAACCAGAATTTATCTCAAAAAATAAATGTGTAAAATACAATAGCGATAGAAATGTTATGACTTGTGCGAAAGAAATTGACAAGATTATTCATAAAGTTATTCTATCCGAAAACGTAGATAGTCTCAAAAAAATCAGATCAAGTATAAAACCAAAAAATAATGAGATCTATTTTTTCTTTCAGCAGTTTGAAAGCAGAAAATATGATTTTGATAAAGAAGAGAGACCAGAAAGATATACCGCATTCTTAATCTCTAACACCTTAAAAGAGGCATTTAAAGATAAGACTCTTGATTATATATCTGTCATTGGAGTTTATGAGCACCAATTTTGGAACATCGATGATTTTTCAGGAATGCAAGCCTATGATGCCTTTGAAAAAGAAATGAAACAAAAATAAATATGGATCATCTGGTAGTTGACAATAATTTCCATAGTCCTTAGAAGATAAAAAACCGCCATTTAAAAAGGCGGTTTTTAAATTTATTTTAGTTGGTAAATATTACCGTTCCGTTATTGGTTTGAATATGGTAGCCAGCTTGTCCAGTTTGAAAGCTTTCGACAATGTAATACCAAAGAATGGCCTTGGATTCAGTGCTGTATTCATGATTTCGGTTTGCAGCGTAAGCCCGGTTTTGGCTTCCGTGATCCAGGCTCGTCACAAAAAGAAAATATCACTCCGTCTTCCTACACTAGCCTAGCCATCTGAATTGCTTGGATAAAAGTATGAGGAATAGCCTGTAGAAGCCTGAACCCTGAAGCTGAAATCTTTGGTTTCGTAGACCAAAAACAAGCCAAGCAATCCGGCATTAAACACATATTCGTTTTGAATTCTCGTCGAAATATCTTCCATCGTAATGGTTCCCGGAATGTAGCCTGGTACAACGTCTGACGTTAAGTTGGTCGGATTTTTAAACTCTCTGGTTATGGTAGATTGTCTCCAGATAAACTCCAATGACGGTGCGTAGAATAAATTAAGATTTTCATTTGATGACCTTATAAATCGAAATAACGGACTGATATGCACGCCTATATTATCTGACACTCGGGAGGTAATCATCCTATTCTGCGAACTATATTCCATATGGTTGTTTTCGTCAATAGATTCTATTTTGTATGTTCTGCGGACATTATCCGTAGAATCTATATCGCTCATCGTCCTATTTCCGTATAAACTAAAATAGAATCCAACTTTATTTTTATCCAAAACCGGAGGAATATATATGTTGGTCGCAAAAAATAAATTCTTGGCTTTTGTTTTCCCCTCTACAATGTCGAAATTGGTTCCTACATAAGAAAGAATTTTGTAATCATCTATCAGGTCGGCAGATTTTTTCTTTGAAGATTTTACCATTATAACAACCTTTTTGTTGGCTCCGGTATTTCTTTTTGCAACATCTGCCGAATCCTGATATGTTTTTAGATTGATAATAAGGTATCTATTTCTGTCTTCGATGGTATCCTTTTTCAAGATGAGGTTGACTACATCTTCGCCTCCCAATTCTGTAAAATTAAGACCTGAATCTAGTAATTTATAATCAGACACCGGCAAAGAACTTTCTGACGGATCTGCTTCAATCTTCAGCCGGTATCCTTCCCAATTTTTGGCATCTCCGATATTGATCCTGAGCGGGAGATTAATATATTGGTCGTTTGAACTTTTCTCCGCTTTTACAGTATCATTTTTAAAAGAAACCTCAAAAATACTTTTGTCCTGAGGCTTGCTTTGATCTTTTGTCTTAGTGGTTTTCTGTCCCAAAACTAATCCCATAGTAAACAGAAGCAGCGGCAATAATAATTTTGTTCTCATAATTAATTTTATTTTATGGTTAAAAGAAATATAATTGTTAAGAATGCGTCTCAGATAACCCCTTATCACTTTTAATCATTTTGCGGTAAAGAGAGATGAGAAGTCTATTACGCCAGGGAAGTTATCTCAGAAATGAAAACTTTAAAGCAGAGCGTATTTTTTGGAGAAATTAATTTTAGTTTTCATGGGTATCAGTCTTAGTTATTACAAATCTAAATTTTTTTTGTTCAAAAAAAAATATTCCAAAAGGAGTATTTTTAAGCTAATGAGCAGAAAATCAATTATAAAATCCCATTCTGAATGCAGTTTTTGATAAGCTGTGCCGTATTGCTACATTTGGATTTTTCCAGGATATTGCTCCGGTGTTTCTTAACCGTGAGCGGGCTGATAGAGAGTTGCTGACCAATCTGATCATTGTTTTTGCCATCGCTGATGAGTCGGATGATGTCAATTTCACGTCTGGAGAATTCTATTTTACTCTTTCCGTCATCCTCAAGACTAAGATTCATATAAGATGGTTCACCATTGAGTCCGATAAGAGAAATCTTGTAAGTATTCTGATTGCTCAGATGATCGATCTGTGTATGAATATTCAGAGATTTTGCAGAATTCCCCTGATTATCCAGAGACAACAATAAAGCCTGATGGTTGAGAAGCATATATTTACCATCTTTTCCTCTGCTGCGGAAGCTGTAATTCATTTTATAATTCAGGATTTTATCTTTTCCTATGATGTTTTTGAAAAATTTTGTAATGAGTGCTTCTGCCCCAATCACAAATTCCATATCATCCGGATGGATTGTTTCCAGAATATGATTGAGAGCAACAGTTTCTGGCTTCAGTCCGTGAATATCATAAATATTGGGACTAATATTGGATAGTGAAAGATCAAAAAAATCAATAATGTAATAATAAAATGGTCCAGAACTAATTATAGAATTGATAAGATCATCAAAATTGATCTGATCAAATGTGATCAACTCTGTAGGCCGGCTGAGAGACCAAACTTCGTGCAATTTCTGTAGATTTTCTTCCATAGGTGCGAGAAATTACGGTTTTTCAAATAATTTCGGGTCTACCGTTTTATTTATCTGGAAGCTGGTATAAACCAAGCTTGTTCCAGCAGGAGAATAATGGTAAGAAGAGGCATAAACAAATCCATCGTCATTTTTTTTGTAATTGCTCATAGTCTCCGTGATCTCTACAACGGTACCCTGCATTTTTTTATTGATTATACGCTTTGCAGGAAGGTAAGTATTTGCATCTATGAAAAGCATTACAACAGTTCCGCTTTTGCGTGTAAGCCTGATTTTGTAAAAATCATTACCATCTGCAGATTCTTTTCCCAATAATTCTGCCGTGCTGCCTTTTTGCTTGTAGTCCAGAAGGTCTCCAGTAAGGTCCAACTCCTCAAAACTTTCTTTTGCAACTGTAGGATCAGAATCCACCGGTTTTCTCTGGCGTTGAACAGGGAAAAGCGTCCAGGCAGAATTATTTGTGACCACTGTAGAATTTGCCTTACCCTGGATTTCCATATCCATACGCATTGCCTGATTGTGGACAGACCAGCTTTTGACTGGAATCTGTATTCCCTGCATCTGAATCACACCTTCTGACACAAGTGTTTGGATAGACTTTATCTTGTCTGCTCCGCCAAATGCTTCAGCATACTTTTCTACCACATCATCTATGGTAAGTTCTTTTGAGACTGGCGGCTCCATTTTATCTATCTTTATTTTTTCTTCGGCCAAAAACTGTTCTTTAGAGATTTTATTACCAAGTTTTAATAAGTTAAAAGTGTTATCCAACTGAGTTAACAATTGGTTGCGAGATCCTTCTTCACTTCTATTGTAAAAGAACTCAAGATAATATTCTCTGACCGTATTGGTATAAACTCCATTTGTATAGATCTGTGTTTTTAAACCTTCCGGAAAATTCATTCTTACAACACCCGCCTTACCAGGGTATTGAACCTGAAAAGCTTCATCTGCTTTGGAAAGATCAATATTCTCTGTAATGCAGACAAACTCTTTGTCACCTATTTTTTTATTGACAACTTTTGTAGCAGTATTGGTACTGGAAAAGATCTGGAAATTGTTTTCAGGAAAGCTTAATTCGTAATCGTCTTTGCCATCATTGTAAGTCAAATTATCGGATTTTTGCTGATACTGACTGATGGCTAAAGATATGGAATCCAGTTTCTCGTAGGATAGTTGTTGGGATTTTGCAGTAATACAAATTAGCAGTAAGATAAAGACATAGATTTTTTTCATAATAACTATTTTTTATTGCTCGCGACGCAAGAACTCAATTCTTTGCTCATTTGTAATGGTTATTTCTTTTATTTCATCGGCATTGGACAAATAAATAATTCTTGATTCTGTTTGAGATCGCGAAGGTGATACACTTAGAGAGATAAATGCTTTCCAATTTTCACTGCCTCCCGTAGAGATGTCTAAAAGTTTTTCATGCAGACGTCTATCTTTATTTGTGGAAACATATGTGCCGGAAATATAATCTGGGTTTTTATAAAGAACTTTTTCTAAATTAACTGTTGCCAAATACTCATAATTTGCATGTTTTAAATAAACGCCATTGTCAAAAGGTGAAACAGGCAAGGTAAATTCTTTTTTATTTCTTATGTTAAATAATTTTGCTCCGCCCAATTTAACAGAGTTAAAGGGACCATTAAATTCTTGATAATCATAACCTATAAGAAACCAGTCACCAAAAAAATGACTGATGAGACAGATAGCATCAGAATTGAAATATCTTTGACTTTTGCTGTCAATCAGATCCATAACATTATACGTACTAACTTTATTATTGTACGCAGGATGTCTGGACTGATCCATTTTATCATTAAGGGCAACGATTCCTACACCTTTAGGAAAATCATATCTATTGATATTATCATAATACATTGCTCCAAAGGTTTCAAAGAATGCATCTTTAGGAATAATTACATCTCCATTGACATTTTCAAATCCGCCATAACGATTACTAATCATAAGTATTTCATCCTTTTTTACTGATGCTTTCATGGGTGTTTTTTTTGTACTTGCCGATACAGGTTTACTTGTTTTCGGCATTACAACCTTTACTTCTGTCACTTTTTCCTTCGCTTTCCGCTCAGCCATTTCTTTTTTATAGGCAGTTTCTTTTGCAAGCCTTTCTGCGTTTGCTTTTGCTGTGGCGATATCTTGTCTTTTTTTGTTTACAACATCTCTTGCAGCCTGTTCTTTTTTATCTTTTGCCACACAACCGGGGCAAGACGCACCTTCCTCAATAGCTTTATTTTTAAATAATTTGCAGGCTCCTCTGCTATTATCGTGAGCCTGGGCATCTATATGAAGCCAGGTAAACATCAAAATGAAAAATGTTAATAAAATTTTTGATTTCATAGGTATAGATTTTTGATTGTAAATATAAAATTATTACTTGTAATTCTATAAATAATTTTCGATATGATTATTAATTTCACATTAAAACAATAGAAAAACAAGTTATATCAAAACAAAATTACTGATAGATACATAAATAAGAAAATCATAATTCACAAAACAACCTCAGAAAAAGTTCTGAGGTTGTTGTAGTATATAGCCCCGATTGCAGCGGCATCCTTTTTTGTTTTATGGGTAAATTTCTATCAGAAAACAAAACTTGTAAAACAAAAAAGATATAGCGGAAAGCGGGAATTAGCTCCTAAAAATTTATTTTGTTACGACGTAAACTTCTTCATAAGGCTGGATCAAAACCCAACCGTTACCTGAAAATTTCATTTGGAATTCTTCGCCGCTTCCTCTGCCGATAAGGCTTTTCAGGGAAACATTGGTTTTCAGTTCCGGTGTCAGATTTCCGGACCACGCCACTGTTGCATTTGGATCTGTGAAAACTGGTGCGTCGGGCGTTACCAAAAGTGTCAAAGGATGCCCATGGGTTGTAATGGCAATGTGACCAGTTCCGCTCAATTTTACCTGGAAAAGTCCACCAGCCATTACACCTGCAATGCTTTTCAGCATTTTAATGTCGCTTTTGATGCTTTGGTCGTGGGCAAGAACGTCGTTTCCGTTGACTGAGATGGACTCATTGTTAAGGTGAAGGATTCTTACTTTTTTGCCGTTGTCTGCAACGTAAAGTCTTCCTGAACCCTCTGCTTTCATCAGTTTGGTTCCTTCGCCCGAAATTGCTTTTTTAAGAAGGTTCCCTAGTCCGCCGGACAGCATTCCCTGTCTTTCGAAATTGATGTTTCCAACGTAACCGACCATACTTCCGGCCTTTGTCCAAACTGCCTGATTGTTTAGATTGATTTCCAGAAGTTCCGGTTTTTCCAGTTCGAAATAGTCTTTTTCCTGTGGGTTTTCTTTCGTTTCGTTGACGAAAGCTTCGATTGAAAATTTGCTCATACTTTATTTTTTTTTGGTTTTACCAAACTACTGATTTTTTTTAATAGGATTATATTAAATAAATGAAAACCTGACAAAGGCTGTCAGGTTTTAAATATTCAATAAAATTTATTGTCTTGTCCTAAAATTGTCCGCCGCCAAGTGCTCTGTAGAATTCTGTAACGGCCTGTAATTGTTGTAGTTTATCATTAACACCGGAAAGTCTTGCCTGAAGCAACGATTGTTCCGATGTTAAAACATTCACGTAATTCACATTAGATGAATACGTCAACAATTCCTTATTGTACTCCACTGCTTTTTCCAAAGACTGTATTTGAAGTTGTCGTGTGGTTTCTTTTTCTTTCGCTTTTTGATATGATAATAATGCGTTGGAAACTTCGGAACCTGCAGTTAATAAAGCTTTCTCGAATGTATAGTAAGCCTGCATTTTACGGGCTTCCATAATTCTGACCTGTGCTTTTCTGGTTCCCATTTGGAAAATATTTTGCGTCACAGTTCCTCCAAGTGTATAGAAGAGAGAATTAGTAAAGAAGCTTTCCAAAGTTCTGGATGATAAGCCTAAAGTTCCCGTGATACTAATCGTGGGGTAAACCTGTGCCATTGCCATATTTTTGTTCTCGAATGCCTGGCGGAAAGTTAATTCAGCTGACTGAACATCAGGACGATTTTTCAATAATGAAGCAGGAACTCCAGTTTTTAAATCCGTGTAAATTACCTGAGAATCGATAGAATTTCTATCAATCGATTGCGGATTATCATTCATTAAAATATTTAAAGAATTCTCGGTTTGCTGGATCTGCATTTCCAAATCCGGAACCGATAATTGCGCTGAATAAAGGTTTGCCTTACTTTGTTCAACGTCAGCTCCTGTCAAATAAGCCGCATCCATCAGCAGCTGAACAGTTTCTACATCCTGTTTACGAAGTTCAATGGTCTGTTTTGTAATTTCCAATTGTTTATCCAGCGAAATCAATTGATAATATAATGTTGCCGCCTGAGCTACCATTTGTGTTTGAATGGCACGTTTTGCCGCATCGGTTTGAAGAAATCCTGCGTAAGCTGAGTTTTTAAGCGCTTTGATTCTTCCCCAAACATCTATTTCCCAACCTGTAGAGATTCCTAATCTGTACACCAGCAAATCTGGCATCACAAAGTTTCCACCTTGCGCAGCCGCACTATTTTTGGTTTCTGTAATAGAAGCAACGCCATCCAGACTTGGAAGATTCTGCAATTTGGATTGTTTGAAAACTGCACTTGCTTCCTGGATTCTCGCAACCGCCACTTTTAAATCCAGATTATTCTGAATAGTTTTATTGATAATATTCTGAAGTTTGTTATCTGTGAAGATTTGATTCCATGCAATGTTGGCTACAGAAGTACCGTCATTATTGGTTTTTTGTCTAAAGAGATTATCTTGACGACTTTGCTCGATATCCGGATTCTTATAAGTATCTGTGACTTTACACGAGTAAAAGAAACCAGCGACACCTGCTAATATGATTAGATTTTTTAAATTCATCTGTTAGATTTAATTTTTAAGAGGTCATATGGAACGCTTTGCGTTTCATTTTTCTCAAATTTTGGTTACTCGCTTAGTTCGCCTTCGTATTTATCAGACACTTTTTTGCTGCTCACTTTCTCTTGCAAATACATAAATACAGCAAACAAAATCGGGATAAAAAATACGCCGAAAATAGTTCCGAATAACATTCCCCCAATCGCTCCAATACCGATAGATTGATTACCGACAGCTCCAGCTCCAGTTGAAATTGCCAATGGAATCAAACCGAAAATAAAAGCAAATGAGGTCATCAAAATCGGACGAAGTCTTTGTTTCGCGCCACTGATGGCTGCGTGAGCAATGGTGTAACCTTTTCTTCTGGCATCGAGGGCAAATTCTACAATTAGAATCGCATTCTTGGCCAAAAGTCCGATTAGCATAATCAAGGAAATCTGAGTATAAATATTATTAGAACCACCAATCCAGCTGCTGAACATCATTACCCCAGCCAAGCCAACAGGTAAAGACAACATTACTGCAAATGGTAAAATATAACTTTCATACTGTGCTGCCAAAAGGAAATAAACGAATACACAACATAAAATAAAGATGTAAACAGTTTGTCCTCCGGCGGTAACTTCTTCCCTCGTCAATCCGGAAAATTCGTAGCCATAACCTTGTGGTAAAGTTTCTTTTGCGACTTTTTCTACTGTATTAATGGCATCTCCGGAAGAGAAACCAGGATTTGGAGTACCATTAATTGAAATTGCCGTAAATAAGTTGAAACGGCCAATCGCCTGCGGACCATAAACTCTTCTTGCAGTGATGAATCTGCTTAAAGGCGCCATTTCTCCATTTGAGTTTCTTACCTGAACCATATTGAAACTTTCCAGATTTTCTCTGTCTTCAAAAGGTGCCTGATAAATTACACGGTATTGTTTCCCGAAAAGATTGACATTCGAAGCGTAAACACCACCATAATAACCTTGCATTGTGGTTAAAATATCATTGACTGTAAATCCTGCTGATTTGGTTGCGGGAATATCAATATCAATCATATACTGCGGATAATTTGGGTTGAACGATGTAAACGTTCTTTGGATATCCGGCTGCTGATTCATTTTATCGATGAAATCATTGGTCACTTTCGTAAGATCTGCCACACTCCCACCTTTCTGATCCTGGATCTGCATTTCGAAACCTGCAGCATTACCAAAACCCTGCAAAGTCGGTCTTCCGAAGAAGGTCATTTTTGCATCCTTGATTCCGGCGGTTTCCTTGTACATTCTGGCAACGAAGGATTGCAAGTCGGTTCCTTTATCCGTTCTGTCTTTCCAGTCTTTCAGTTTTACAATTAGCATTCCGTTGTTTGAACCACTTCCACTTACCATTCCTCGTCCTGAAACTTTGAAGATATGCAGAACTTCCGGTTGTTTTTTGACGATGTCTTCAACCTTTTGCATTACTACTTTCGTTCTATTTTCGTTAGACCCTATTGGAAGCGAAATATCCATAAAAATCCCTCCCATATCTTCACTTGGAACGAAGGATTTCGGAGTTGTATTCATCAGCCAAACAAATATTCCAGCGAAAACAGCTAATCCTGCAAATGCCATCCATTTTTTCCTTAGTAAGAATAAAATTCCCCGTGTATATTTTTTTACCATTGCATCAAAAATAATGTTGAAATTGGTAAAAAACCGTTGAAGGAAATTCTTTTTCTGCTCTTCGTGAGAATGGGGTTTTAGGAAAATTGCACATAAAGCCGGACTTAATGTCAATGCATTTACGGCTGATAATATGATTGATATCGCTAATGTTAATCCAAATTGTTTGTAGAAAACCCCGGCTGATCCTGAAATGAAACTTACCGGAATGAAAACCGCTGCCATTACCAATGTGATACTGATAATCGCGCCGCTGATCTCGTCCATCGCTGTGATTGAAGCCCGAAGCGGCGATTTTTCGCCTTGTTCCAATTTACTGTGGACAGCTTCTACAACCACAATTGCATCATCCACCACAATTCCCACTGCTAAGATCAATGCGAAAAGCGTCAATAAATTAATTGTAAATCCAAAAATACTCAGAAAGAAGAACGTCCCAACAATTGCAACCGGAACCGAAATCGCCGGAATCAAAGTTGAGCGCCAATCTTGTAAGAAAAGGAAAACCACGATGAATACAAGGATAAATGCTTCAAATAATGTATGAATTACTTTCTCGATAGATGCATCCAAAAAGTCATTTGCGTTTACAAGCGCTTCGTACTTAACACCTTTCGGAAAAGATTCCTGAGCTTTATCAAGAACTGCAATTGATTGATTAATAACATCCTGGGCATTTGATCCTGCGGTTTGCGCAACAGCCATACCAATTGATGGATGACCGTCTGTAAAACTGCTTCCAGTATAATCCTGTGCTCCAAGTTCTACTCTCGCAACGTCTTTTAGCTTTAAAGTTTGTCCGTTTTGAGTTGCTTTAATAACAATATTATCAAACTCTGGGATTTCTGTTAACCTTCCTTTGTACTTTAGTGTGTATCTGAAGCTTTGGTCACTTTCGTCACCTAAACTTCCTGGAGCCGCTTCTATATTTTGTTCAGCTAAGATCGTACTGATGTCGGACGGAACCATTCCATAAGCTGCCATTTTATTAGGATCAAGCCAAATTCTTACCGAATAATCCTTAGAACCGAAAACCGTCACATCTCCAACACCTGTTACCCTTTTGATCTGCGGAACAATGTTTATGTTGGTATAATTCTGAAGAAAAGTCATATCGTACGCAGGATTCTCACTGTAAAGCGAGAAAATCAATACGTTGGAACTTTGTCTTTTCGTCACGGTAACTCCGGCTTGCGTTACCTCTCTTGGCAACAGTGAGTTGGCTCTGGAAACCCTGTTCTGAACGTTAACCGCAGCAATATCAGGATTCACGCCCTGTTTGAAATAAACGGTTACGGAACCTGAACCATCATTGGTAGCAGACGATGTCATATAAGTCATCCCTTCTACCCCATTGATTTGCTCTTCCAAAGGAACAATTACACTTTTGAGGATCACATCGGCATTTGCACCCTGGTAACTTGTGTTCACAACTACTGTTGGCGGCGCAATATCAGGATATTGAGAAACCGGTAAGGTCACAATTCCCAGCACACCGAGAATCACGATGATAATGGAAATTACGGTGGATAATACCGGACGTTCTATAAATTTTTTAAACATATAATTAGACTATGAGAGGAAAGATGAAAGAGAAAAGACTTTAATTGTATTTTTAAATCTTATCTGTTTTTACTTTCACATTGATATTGATATGACTAATATTATTTTTTGCTGATTGCATTTTGCAAAGTTGTTTCTTTCGGAACAACAACTGTTTCGTCTTTCAAGAGGCCAACGCCTTCTACAACAACTTTATCGCCCTGTTTCAGTCCGGAAGTTACTGCGTAAGTTAAACCGTCCGGAAGATCTTCCACTTTGATTTCACTGGATTTTACTTTATTTTCTGCGCCAATCAAGTAAACAAAAACTTTACCCTGAAGCTCGTAAGTCGCAGATTGCGGAATCGTAATTACATTTTCTAAATTGTTAGGAAGTTGAACCGTTGCGCTGTAACCACTTCTGATAATACCTTTGGGATTAGGAAATGTTGCCCGCATAGAAAATGAACCGGTATTTGGATCAACCAATCCGCTGATGGATTCGATTTTTCCTTTTTCGTCGTATTTACTTCCGTCGGAAAGAATCAATTCTACCAGAGGGGAATTTTTTAATTTTTCTTTGATTGTTGCACCTTCCGCGTGCTTGAAGAATTCTAACTGTTGTTTTTCATTAATTGAAAAATAAGCGAATATTTTTGAAACATTGGAAACCGTCGTCAAAGGTTGAGCAGTAGCTGTGCTAATGTAGCTTCCAGCTTTGTAAGGTAAAGTTCCTACAACACCATTTACAGGACTGTAAAGTTTTGTATAACCTTGATTGACTTGTGCATTAGTCAACTGAGCCTGTGTTTCTGCTAAAGAAGCTTTTGCAGATTTAAGCGCCAATTCAGCCGATTGAAGTTCGTAAGCCGAGATGATTTTTTTGTCAACCAAAGGTTTTGTTTTTGTGACCTGCATTTGTGCGGTTGCAACTGCTGCTCTTGCGCTGTTTACCGTAGCTTGTGCTGCTAGAACTGACTGTTCATATTGGGGATTTCTAATAAGGAAAAGCAATTGTCCTTTGCTGACCTGGCTGCCTTCATCGATGTAGATTTTTTCTACAAAACCATCAATTTTCGGACGGATTTCTACATTTTCAATCCCTTCCAGTCGGGCGGGATATTGAGTTAGACTTTCAGCGGGACCACTTTTTGCAACGATATATTGATATGGTTGAGGCGGTAATTCTTTTTTCTCGTCTTTGTTTTCTGACTTGGAACATGATGTCAAAAGACCTAAAACAACAAAAAAGCTAAGCGCGATATTCCTCATAAATACTAATTTTTTAGATGTGTTTTCAAACAAACGTTCAAATTTATTGATTAAATACAAAATACACGTTATGTATCTAACAATAATATCTATCAAATATAATGCACAAAAACTATTATTACTGACTTCCAATAAGTTAAAAAATAATTTTAATGAATATTTAACACAATATTATCAAACAAATGTTTGAAACACCTTTTCTTATTTAAATAAAACATTTTGAATTTTTATTAAATTTGACAATCATAAAAATTCTCGAACATAAAATCTGCTTATGAAAATCATTATACTAATATTCATAACATTAATTTTATCAAATTATAAGTCTCAGAACAAAAACACAGAAAATGAAATCAATGTTTTATTCATTGGAAACAGTATGACCTATTTTCACAACATGCCACAGACTCTTCAGGAAATGCTAAATGAAACTAATTCTAATATTAAAATTGATCAAAGTACGTTTCCCGGGATGCCTCTAAATGGGCATTTGTCAGAAATTATAACCTCAAACACCGAAAACGAAATCAGTACAAGAAAAAAAAATGATGGTGAAAAAACTGAAACCGAAAAAAAAATTGCAGAGAAAAAATGGGATATTATCATTTTACAAACAGGTTCAGTAACTGTTTTGATACCCGAAAATCGTGAGTTTAAAATCAATAAAGCGATTTCTTATATAAAAAAATTAGTTGCAAATCCCAGATGTAAATTCATACTTTTCAATACCTGGCCTTCTAAAAGCGAATATCCCAAAGAGTATTGCTATCCTGCAATAATTATTGATAAGTCTATAGAAAAGTCTAAATGCTGTTCACCAGTTGTGAAAAATTTGAAACAAGAATTAATGATTATCAATCAGTCATACGAAATACTTGCAAGGGAAAACAACATTAGAAAATCAGATAACGGAAACAAATTTTTTGAAATCCTGACAAAATATCCAGAAATAGAACTCTATGATGATGACAGCCATCCTAGTAAATATGGTTCTTTTTTAAACGCTTGTATATTTTATAAAATGCTCACTAACAAAAAAGCAACTGATTTAATTTACACTGAAGAAATAGAGCCAGAAAAAGCGAAATTATTAAAATATATTGTCGATGAGTAAAATTATTGATCACAAACCTAATTTTTCCTCACAACAGGAAGAATCTCATTCTTGTTCAAGCCAAATCTGCTGATCTCTGCATCTGATAATTTTTGGGAATAGAAATTTGCGTCAGCTTCGAAACCAACACTTTTCAAACGGTCAAAATAATCCATTCCGTACCAACGAACGTGATCATACTGACCAAAATGCTTTTGGCGTTCTTTCGGATCTGTGATTGTGAAATCTTCGTAAGTCGTCTCAAGGGAATTTTTCATAGGAACCTGCACAATTCCCCAGCCATTTGGTCTCATCACGCGATAAAGCTCGGACATCGCTTTTCTGTCGTCAATAATGTGTTCCAAAACGTGATTGCAAATGATGACATCGTAATTATTATCCTTGAAAGGTAAATCAAGAATATCTGCCCTTACATCCACAATCGGCGAAAAAAGGTCGGCCGAAGTGTAATCCAGATTTTTCATTTTCTTGAATTTCCTAAGAAATTCCTGCTCCGGAGCAATATGAAGAACTTTTAATTTTGCAGTAAAAAAATCTGTTTCATTTTGTAGATAAAGCCACATTTGGCGGTGTCTTTCCAATGATAAAGTTCCCGGAGAAAGCGCATTTGCACGTTGTTTTCCGTAGCCGTAAGGTAAAAATTTACGGTAAGATTTTCCATCGATAGGATCGGTAAAATTATTACCCTTAAAAAATAAGACAATCAACGGACGCAAAAAAATGCTCAGATTAATAAGCATTGGCCGTGGGATTTTATTGAGTAGAAACTTAGTAAACTTTTTCATTAATTAAAAATCCAGCTGAAATGCTTTTTCCTCGTCAGATTTGATTCCCAAAGCTTCGTAAATATAATCGTAAGTGGAAAGCAAGACCGGTTTTCCGTTGATAATGCACACATCGTGTTCGAAATGTGCGGACGTTTTATTGTCCAAAGTTGTTACTGTCCAGCCATCATTATGGAATTTAACTTTTTCAGTTCCGAGATTGATCATCGGTTCGATTGCAAGACATATTCCATCTTTCAGGACTTTTCCGCTTCCTGATTTTCCATAGTTTGGAACTTGCGGATCTTCATGCATTTTTCTACCAACACCGTGTCCAACTAACTCGCGGACAACGCCATAACCTTCTTTTTCACAATGTTTCTGGATTGCGTTGGAAATATCGCCAACACGTTTTCCTCTGATACATTGCTCGATGCCTTTGTACAAAGATTCTTTTGCAACTCTCAATAATTTTTTGTTTTCAGCAGAAACTTCCCCCACTTCAAAAGTATAAGCATGGTCACCAACGAATCCGTTCCAGAAAACGCCGCAATCCACGGAAAGAACATCACCGTCTTTCAGAATATCCGTATTTGGAAATCCGTGAACAACCTGATCATTCGGGGATATACAAAGCGAGGCCGGAAAACCGCCGTAACCTAAAAATGCAGGTTCTGCACCGTGATCTTTTATGAATTCGTGCGCTAATTTGTCTAAAGATAAAGTGTTGATACCAGGTTTTATTTCCTTTGCCAACATTCCCAATGTCTGGGAAACCAATCGTGCACTTTGCTTCATCAGGCGAAGCTCCTCTATTGTTTTGAGTTGAATCATTTAAATTGTATTAATGTATGATGTAAAATGTACAATGTATTTTTTAATACAATACTTTGTACTTAATACATTTTACTTTGTACGAAAAAGTTTTACCAAAAAAGGCCTTTTTTCTTTTCTTTTTTCATTTTGGAGTAAGCATGAACCTCTCCTCCGGCAACCTGGAATTCTATTTTTTCATTGATAATCTGATAGATTTCTCCCCAACCCGGGAATCCGCCAAGATTTCTGTCATCTATGAAAAGGTCTGCATCTATTTTTCTGGACTGCGTTTCGTGATCGAAAACTTCGCCTTCGAAACTTGAGTTTACTGCATAGAATTCAATTCCATTTTTGCGGCAGAATTCTACAGCTTCCTCCAGCGTTTTTCCGTGACGGTAAGTCCAAAGAATCAGACGGTAACCTTCGCCCTGAAGTTTTTTAAGCGTTTCAAAAGCAAATGTTTTGGTCTTCCCAATTCCCGGGTAAGCATCGTCAACAATAGTTCCGTCAAAATCGATCGCCAGCTTTTTGTTACTTTTTATCATTATGTATTTTATTGTAAAATAAGTGTGCAAATATACGAATTATATAAATTCTATTTTAAATAGAAGTTAGATATTAGATTTTTCGAATTAAAAATTAAATCTATATTTCAAATCAATATCACAAAAAAATGCGCCATTTCAGCGCATTGATATTTAACTTTTAACCCATTTGAAACTGTAAGGCAGTTCCGGAGTTTTGATTCTGTCTGAGATCCGTTGCAATCTGTTTGGTAATTTCATCAGATAATCTCTGGCTCTTTCGGCTTGATCGTTAAGATTTTTCATTTGATCGATTTTCCATTCGTCCAAAAGATCTGAGAGAATATTGATGTAATCCTGCGCTGTATAAACCATCACTCTCTGTGCTGCATCGGAAAAATGTTCCCAAAGTTCCCCGGCTTTTTGTCCTGATTCTCTTAATAAATGGGCAGGCATCACGATTTTCCTCTTCATCATATCTTCAAATGCGAGCATCATTCCGCTGGCGTCCATTTCGAAAATTCTGGCTGAGAAATCTTTGTATGCTTTGGCGTGTCTGGCTTCGTCTGCTGCGATGACACCGCACATCTGCGCCAGTTTTTTGTTCCCGGATTGTTTTGCCAAAGTCCCTACTCTTCTGTGGGAAATATTGGTTGCTGTTTCCTGGAAACTTGTATAAACGAAATTTTTATAAGGATCTGAACTGGTTCCGATATCAAAACCGTCACTGATTAAATGTTGTGTTGTGATTTCCATTTCGCGCATATTCACGCGGCCACAGAGGTAAAGATATTTCCCTAAAAGATCACCATGACGGTTTTCTTCTGCGGTCCAGGCTCTGATCCATTTGGTCCAGCCTGTGTTTTTTTCCTGGTTTACGCCATCCAGGTTCATCAACCAAGATTCGTAAGTTGGTAATGCTTCTTCTGTAATGCAATCACCTATTAATGTTACAAAAAGGTCATAAGGCATTTCTCTGGCAAACGTCTGCAATTCCTCGATCTCATATTTGAAATTGTCGCTAGAACTGTCCGGAAGGAAATCCGAAGGCTGCCAAATTTTCTCGATGGGTGTGAGGTATGAAGCGATGAACTCGTCCATATTACCTTCCATCGATCTCATAACTTCTATCTGTAACTCTTTTTCGTGCATTAACTAAATTATTTTAAGTGTTCAAATATACGACAAAACCAATTATTGGTTTTGAAAGACTTGAACTTTTATATAAACAAAACCTGATCCAAAAAGATGAGATCAGGTTTTATTACAATATAAATTAACTAAATTACTTCTTAATTATTTTAAAGGTCTTCGTTTCGCCATTTTCAAGCATTGCATTTACAAAATAAACCCCCTGAGAAAGTTCTGAAACATTCAATTTAGAATCCTGTAGTTTGTCCGAAGTTTTGACAAGCTGCCCAACAGAATTATAAACTGAAACTTTTGTAATGGCTTTATTTGAATTGATGATCATCACATCAGAAACTGGATTTGGATAAACTGAGATGCTATTATTTTTAACATCATCAACCGCCAAATATGGTTTTGTAAATCCGGAAACATTAAAAACAAAATTGTATCCATCATTCATTTCCCAAGATTCGCCGCCATCATAAGATGTGTAGGAAAACCCTCCGGTTCCCGGCTGAGACGTAGCTTCCCAACGCTGATAATCTGTAAAAGGCTGTGGCGTAGCAACTACCTCGATAAAATATTTACCAGGCAACAACTCTACAGGCTGAGCCCATTCAAATTCTAAATCTACTGCTACGACATCCAACGGATAACCCTGTACCGTATGATAACCGTAGAAATTTTCAGTTTTTGGACCCACATTTTCGAATGAATAAAGAACTTCTCCCGGTGCATCATCTACGGAAGATCTTACGTTAATGGTTGCACTTTTAATGTTTCCAATTTGTAAAGTTGACATTTTGAATTTTGTAAAAGTAAATTTCTGGTTGTCCGGAACAATGAAATCATCTGCCAAACTTCTGGCTACAGTTGTACCACCTGTTTCATAGTTATTTCCTACGTTGCCCTGACTAAAAGCCGTTCCAACCTCTGGTTCCGGTTCGCTGGTATCATTGCAATTTCCCGATATCTCGAAAACGTGATCATAATAAGAAAAGCCACCAAACCAAGGTTCTGAATCCATCTTTGTAAAATCAAATCTTCCAACTTTGGTAGTCTCCTGTTTTGTAATTTCCCAGAATACAGGCGAAGCATCAACATTTTTTGCCTGAATCTGCACAAAATATTTGCCTTTTGGAAGGTCAAAACTTTCAGGAAAATTGACAGTGATTTTGTAAGCACTAAGATTTTCCTCAGTCGTTACATAATCCAGCGTCTGAGAAACGGGAACCAAATTCACAAAAGTGTGAAGAATCTCTCCCGGCATTCCCTGGAACTCTTTCAAAATGTTAACATTTACAGAACTCACATTGGCATTGCCTTTCAAAACATTGAAGCTTAATTTTTGTGCTTTCAATACCTTTCTGGCAGCCACATCAAAATCCGTTGCAGCACTGTACTCAAAACCACCGCCTGTTGTAATGTTTTCACCGTTTGATGTGCGTTCTGATCCCGCCGCATAATTACAGTTGCTTTGTGCAAACCCAAACAAACCGGACAACACAAATCCAAATAATAATTTTTTTCTCATATCAATCTATTAAATTTATTTGATGCTAAACTATAGCAAAGAATTACAGAATCAAAGGAAATGCCTTTCAAAATCCGTGATTTTGAAAACTTAAATGCAACATAAAATTCTAAATATCAATTGATTAAAAATAAATTAATCTTTTGTAGATGCAAACTTTTTTGAAGCTTCCCGCAAAAATGCTGAAGGCGAAATTCCGGTTATATTTTTGAAAACTGTGGTAAAAGCGCTATGCGATGTGAAGCCACTTTCTTCTGCCAGATAGCTGATTTTATAATTGAGATATTCTCTGTTGTTATAAATCTTTTCACAGATGTAAGCAATGCGAAGCTCATTAATATAAGTGTTGAAATTTTTTCCTTTGCTATGATTGATAACATCCGAAAGATAACTTGTATTGGTCTTCAAAGCAACCGCAAGATTGGAAATATTAAGTTTCGGATTTGTGAATTTTCCCGACTCTTCGAATTTTGAAAGTTTGACAAGTAGTTCTTTTTCTGCTAATTCTGGAACTGCAATTCTTTCTGTTTTAATTTCAGGTTTTTCTGCAGCATTTTCCGTAATAATTTTTGTCTGATCGTTTTTTAAATTATTAATAACCAATTCAAAAGTCGACCTTTCCTTTTTCCGTTTGTACAAGAGGTAAAAGATAAAAAGCAAAAATGCAGTGATAAACAAAATACTTATAAAAGCAATGATTTTCGTATTACTGTCGGCATCCGAAATTTCGGCTTTGTAATCCTTCTGCTCCTCATTCATTGCAGAATTGATCGCTTTGAACTCTTTCTCCTTATTCGCACTATCCAGCTTTACATATTTGTCATTGTAAAAAATGGATTTATCAAAGTTTCCAATCTTTTTATAATTCTGAGAAAGTGCAAAATAAATATCGGACTCCAGGCGGACATTATTCAGATTTTTATTATTAATAATATGCGTCAAAGAATCTATAGCACGCTGATACAAACCTTTTTGAGTGTAAATCTGAGATAAAGAATTGGTTATAAAAAAATTAAGTTCTTTGTTCTCATCATCTTTTATGATTAAAGCTTTGTTAAGAAATAGTTCCGCAGAATCTGTTTTATTAATGTAAATAAATGAGTTACCAATGTTATACAAAGAACGTCTGTAATGATAGACAGGAATATTTTTTGCTGATTTTGCCGACTGAAATTCCTTCAGGGATTTTTTGTAATAAAGATTGGCATCAGCAAATTTCTTCTCATCGAAAGTTATATTCCCTAAATCCAGATAAGACAGACCTTTGAACAATTTTTTCTCATCGCCTTCCGGCATTTGATTGATCTGTTCTATGGCTTTGTCTAGATATTTTTTCGCATTATCATCCAGATTCAATTGCATATATTGATGAGCAAGTGAACCGTAGATCTTAGCCGTCAGTCCATGATTATTACTTTCCTCCGCAAGATCTTTTGCCTGGAACAACAGTTGTGTTGATTTTTTAAAATCGTTCTTTTTAAAATATTCAACCGCCAGTTCCATAAGGGCTTTGCTTTCTTTTTCCTTCGCCGTTTCTACATTATCACTCTTATTCTGAGCAGAAATCTGCACAGCAAAAAGCATGATAAATATAATGAGTAGCCTGCGCATAGATTTTGACTTAAATAAATTGGTTGATTTTAATCATTAACAAAATTAAGCAAATAATCACCACTTAAAACCACAAAAAAAGCCGGCTTTAAAAACCGACTTTCTATTTTATTATTGATTTATTTTAATTCGCTAAAACATTCCCAGTCATTTCTTCAGGAATATCTACGCCCATTACTTTCAGGATGGTTGGAGCAACGTCGCCCAGTTTTCCTGGTGTCAGATTCCAGGTGTGGTCTTTGTCCATCACGATGAACGGAACTAAGTTCGTAGTGTGTTGCGTGTTAGGCGTTCCGTTTGGATTGATCATAATATCAGAATTACCGTGATCTGCAAGAATGAAAACCGCATAACCATGCTCGTAAGCCGTTTCAGCTACTTTTTTGATACAAGAATCTACAACTTCCGCCGCTTTTACCGCTGCTGAAAAAACACCAGTGTGACCTACCATATCTGTATTTGCAAAATTCAGAACGATGAAATCTGCTGATTCTTTTTCCAGTTCCGGAACGATGGCATTTGTAAGATCGTAAGCAGACATTTCCGGTTTCAGATCGTAGGTTGCAACGTCTTTTGGACTTGGGCAAAGCAATCTTCTTTCCTGAACAAATTCTGCCTCGCGACCGCCTGAGAAGAAGAAGGTAACGTGCGGATATTTTTCAGTTTCAGCAATTCTGATCTGAGATTTTCCTGCAGCTTCCAGAACTTCGCCCATAGTTTTCTCAAGAACACTCTCATCGAAAACAACTTTTACGTTGTGGAAAGATTTATCATAGTTCGTTAAAGTCACATAATAAAGATCCAGTTTTTTCATTCCGTATTCCGGGAAGTCTTGCTGAGAAAGCACTTCTGTGATTTCGCGGCCTCTGTCTGTACGGAAGTTGAAAGAAATTACCACATCGTGATCCTCAATTTTTGCAATCGGAAAATGATTCTGAATCGCAACAATTGGCTGGATAAATTCATCCGTTACATCCTCATTATAAGAATCCTGAATCGACTGTGCAAAATCTTTACTTTCTTTTCCAACGCCGTTTACCAAAAGGTCATAAGCCAATTTCACACGTTCCCAACGCTTGTCTCTGTCCATTGCATAATAACGACCGATCACCGACGCCAGTTTTCCCGTTGTAGTTTTCATATGTGCCAAAAGCTCCTCGATGAAACCTTTTCCGGATTTTGGGTCACAATCTCTACCGTCTGTGAAAGCGTGAACGAAGACATTTTCATTCAGTCCATATTCGTGAGCGGCAGTCAATAAACCTTTTAGGTGATTGATGTGAGAATGCACACCACCGTTGGAAACCAAGCCGATGAAATGTACTTTTTTATTGTTTGCTTTTGCGTATTCGAAAGCGTCCTGGATTACTTTTTCTCTGCCAAGACTTCCTGTTTCCACCGCCATATTCAGTCTTACCAAATTTTGGTAAACTACCCTACCAGCACCAAGATTCATATGTCCAACTTCGGAATTTCCCATTTGCCCGGCGGGAAGACCAACGGCCAAACCACTAGCTTCGAGGGTTGTGCTTGGAAAAGTTTGAAGGGCGTAATCTATAAAAGGCGTTTTGGCTTGTTTGAGAGCGGAAACTTCGTCATTAAGACCGATTCCCCAGCCGTCTAATATTGCAAGGATTGCTTTTTTTGACATTTTGATTTCTTATTTTGTTTATACAAATTTACGAAATGGAATGGGGAATGGGGAATTTTGGTGGGTGTTTTTTAATAATTAAGAAATTTTTAAAAGTTTCCACCCAAAGCTTTATAATACTCAATTGTTCTTTTTATCCCGTTTAATTGCTCCTTGGAAATATTCCTTATATCGTAATATTGTCTTCCGATAAACTTCATCTTAGCAGATTTTGCATTTGCTAATGCTTTTAATAATTCTTTATCGTTATTTGTTGAAACATTTTCATCAAACCATTCCCAAATATATCCTCCATCTCCAGAATCAGTTTCTGTATTTAATGGAATATATTCATAGGCTTTTCCATCAATTGAAAATTGAATTTTATCAAAAAACAACCATTCATCAGAATAGTATTGAACTCTAAATCTTAAATTACTTGGAGTATTATTCTCAGTTTGAAAATAACAATAAATTCCATTTTGATTTGTGTATGCCGGCGAAGATTTTGGTTTTATCCAAGTTTTTCCTTCAGGTGAAAACTCATCTTTTTTCTGTTTAAAATATGCTTTTAGTTCTCTGATTTTTACAGAATCAATTTTGTTTTTGTTCATAGAAACTGTAGGTTTTGAAAACGAAGTACTTAAAGAAAGAATGCTTTTCATAATTTCATTTTCTCTTTTTTCTTTATTAGGAAAATCGATATAAGTAATATCATTCCCTTTATCATCATAAACATTAAAACTTATTGGTGTGGATGACGAAGACCCTAGCGATTTTTTCATCTCCAATTCCACTTTTTGAGAAATCGCAAATTTTTTGAAAGCCTCTAAATAAGCTAATGTATCATTTTCAGATTGAATTTGCACTTCTTTTTCTTCCCGATCAAATCCCCCAAGTATTCTTTCTTTTTCAATTTTTTCAACATATCTATAATCCTTCTTACAAGAAAACAAAGTGATTGACATTAAAAAAAGTAATAATAATTTTTTATTCATTTGTAGAGATTTGTACTATATTCAATATTATTAATTCCTCAAATATAAAACAATCATCATCGTATTATTTACGGTTTTCCGTAATCAATTAAAAAAACATTAAAATAAAAACCAAAACACAATCCCCCACCACATCTTTCCCAGAATAATAAATATCACTACCTTTAAAACCCTTATTTAAATTGACATAATGGACTTGAGAGACCAACTGAAAAACCTTTTTCCCGGGCACGAAGAGCAGGATTTTGAAATGCCGGATGAAGAAAAAGAAAACTTTAAACAGAAAGAACCGCTCGTTTGCAAATTCGAGAAGAAAGGCAGAAACGGAAAACCCGTAACCATCATAGAAGGCTGGGAAGGCGACGACGAAGGCCTGAAAGAAATCTCCAAAAAAATCAAAACAAAACTCGGCATCGGTGGCTCGGAAAAAGACGGCTTCATCATGATCCAAGGCGACAACCGCGACAAAATAATGACCATCCTAAAAGAAATGGGCTACAAAACAAAGCGCGTTGGAGGATGAGAATAATTATTAATGGTTAATTATAAATGATGAATGATTTAACTTCTGGTTTCTTAGGAAATAACAGAATATATTTTAGAAACAAATGACTGAGAATCAAGTGGTCATTATTGGCGCTGGTCCTGCAGGACTGATGGCTGCACAAATCCTTGCCGAGAAAGGCTTCAAAGTTCAAATCTTCGAGCAAAACAAAGCTGCAGGAAGAAAATTCCTAGTCGCTGGAAATGGCGGTTTCAATCTGACGCATAGTGAAGAATTAGAATCTTTTATCGAAAAATATGATGCGCTGGAAATTAGAGATATTGTAAAAAGTTTCGATAATAAAAAAGTTGTGGATTGGCTTTCTGACTTGGGAATTACAACTTATGTCGGAAGTTCGGGGAAGATTTTTCCGACGAAGAATTTCAAGCCGATTCAGGTTTTAAAAACTTGGCTGGATAGATTAGAAAAACTTGGCGTCATCATTCATTACGAACATACTTTTATGGATTTTGATGAGAATTCTGTTTCGATTAAAAATAAAGAGAAAGAAATTAATGTTGAATATTCAAAATTAATCCTGGCGATAGGTGGCGGTTCCTGGAAAAAGACAGGTTCTGATGCAAAATGGATTGAAATTTTAAAATCAAAAAACATTGAAATCACGCCCTTAGAATCAGCAAATTCCGGTTACGATACGGATTCAAAATTTCATCAACTACAAGGTCAATATCTGAAAAATATCAAAGTTTCTTTCGAGCGAAATGAAAAAATCGGTGAAGTGGTTTTCACAAAATATGGCATAGAAGGAAGTCCAATTTATTATCTGAATCGATTTACAAGAAAACACTACTTTCCTCTAACCTTATATATTGACTTAAAACCAAATCTCTCAGAAACAGAAATCTTCGAAAAATTAAACGGAACTGAAAAGATAAGTCAGGTTTTGAAACGGAAATTAAAACTCTCCACAACTGCGCTCAACCTTCTGAAAACATTAGACAAAGAAAGTTACACGAACATAGAAATCTTATCCAAATTAATCAAGAAATTCCCGATAGAAGTTCTAAGTTTCCGACCAATCGACGAAGTGATTTCGACTTCGGGTGGCGTTTCATTCTCAGCTTTAAATCAAAAACTTGAACTAAAAGATTTTCCTAATGTTTTCTGCGCCGGAGAAATGATAGATTGGGAAGCACCAACTGGCGGTTATCTTTTGCAGGCTTGTTTCAGTACGGGAAATTGGGTAGCAAATCAGATTGCCAATTCCTGAAATTTTAATTATTTCAAAAATTAAATAGCTTCGATCCTTTTGCGGATGGAGAATTTTGTTAACTTTAAGACCTTTTTAATTTCAAAAATTAGTGCACCTTTTAATCATTAATTTTTTAATCTTTTAAATTATAAATCAAAAATATGATCAACAAATTAGCAGCTTCTGAACTGGTTCTAAACGATGACGGAAGTGTTTATCACCTTAATCTTCTTCCCGAAGATCTTGCAGACAAAGTATTATTGGTAGGCGATCCGGACAGAGTTCCGAAAGTTTCGAAATATTTTGACACCATTGATGTAAAAAAGAATAAAAGAGAATTCTACACGCACACAGGAACTTTGCGAGGCGAAAGGATCACAGTAATGTCAACAGGAATCGGGACAGAGAACATTGATATCGTGATGAACGAGCTTGATGCTTTGGTGAATATTGATCTGAAAGAAAAGGAATTCAAAACAGAACATAAAGCTTTGGAACTTTTCCGAATGGGAACTTGCGGAAGTGTGAATCCTGACATCGAAGTTAATAATATGTTGGTGACAGAAAACGTAGTTGGCCTTGACGGACTTTTGCATTTCTATCAGGATTATGCTTTTGAAAATGAGT
This sequence comes from Chryseobacterium sp. TB1-D10, assembly GCF_059803555.1. Taxonomy (NCBI): domain Bacteria; kingdom Pseudomonadati; phylum Bacteroidota; class Flavobacteriia; order Flavobacteriales; family Weeksellaceae; genus Chryseobacterium; species Chryseobacterium sp. TB1-D10. Next base: position 118,486 of record NZ_JAPFHB010000009.1, read on the forward strand.
TCAGTAAGAATTTTATGGCGAAATTCCCTTATGAGAAAATCAAACCAATGTTATACTTTTCAGATTGGGCAAAGGATATTTCGGATTATTATGCTGATGCAAAATACAAAGGAAACACTGCAACTTTTCCTGGATTTTACGCACCTCAAGGCCGTCAGTTGAGATTAAAAGCATTAGACGATCAATTCCTTGAAACATTGAATGACCTTGGCGTTTCCAACTTCGAAATGGAGACTTCTGCAATCTATGCCTTATCAAAATTATTAGGCCACAAAGCCTTGACCGTAAACTGTGTCATCGCCAACAGAAGACGAGGCGAGTTTGCAAGTGACCACCACGCATCAGAAAAAATGATGATCGAATGGGTTCTGGAAAGGATTATTAAATAGAAATCAGAGTTTAAACTTTAGATATTAGAAAGCAACATTCAGAAATGAGTGTTGCTTTTTTTATAGTTTGGTTTTATTTATAATTACTTTAACGTTCATTAAGATTTTACGGCATTTTAATTGAATAATAGAAAGCATCAAATCAAATTTTTCAATTTAACCACAAAATAAAATATTATGAGCACTCAAGATCAAAATTACAATGACGCAGAAAGAGCAGTTGACAGAACTGAAAACTCATTAGAAAATGCTGCTGATAAAGCGAAAAATAGAGTTAATGAATATGCTGATAAAGCAAGAAATTACATTGACGAACAAAAAAGAAACAACACAGAATCTACAAAAGAAGGATTCTTTGAAAAACTGAAAGCCAATGCTACAGAAGCTTGGGAAGATACCAAAGATTTTGCAGAAAAAGCTTGGGACAGTACAAAAGATACAGCATCTGACGCTTGGGAAAAAACCAAGGATGCCAGCGAAGACGTGAAAGCAGAAGTCAGAAAAGCAACGAATTAGTTTTTAAGTTAGTAATAGTTTTTCAACACGAAAGGAGAAGACATTTATCAAGTCTTCTCCTTTTTTATTTATATTTACAAATTATTACGATGTAAATGAAAAACTTAATTTTCTCAGTTATATTTTTAGGATTTTTTGCAAATTCTCAAACATTCAATCAGGATTATGCCAATGTCAGCAATCTTGTTTCTCAGGCGAATATCAATAATTATCTGCTCGAGTTCGAAGCTTTAGGCGTCAAAACCACAGGTTCTACAGCCAACAACTACGCTTACAACTGGCTAAAAAACAAATATTTATCTTTCGGATATTCTGAAGCCGAAATTACCAGAGACAATTTTACTTACAACGGAAACGCCACATCCAACATCATCGTCACCAAACAAGGCACAAAATATCCAAATATTTACATCATCGTATGCGGCCATTACGATACCATCACAGGTCCCGGCACCAATGATAATGGCAGTGGCGTTTCAGTAATTTTGGAAGTTGCCCGGCTTTTGAAAAACGTTTCTACCGATTATTCTATCAAATTCATCAATTTTTCGGGCGAAGAACAAGGCTTGCTTGGTTCTCAGCATTATGTAAGCAGCGTAGTCAATGCAACCAGTCCTAAGATGAATATCCGTTTGGTACTTAATATAGACGAAGTGGGCGGAATCAAAGGACAGACAAATGATACCATCACTTGCGAGAGGGACGAATCCAATAATCCAAGCGCAAACAATACTGCGTCAAACACTTTTACGCAGCAATTGATAAAATGCGTCACACTTTATTCTCCTCTGAAAACGAATCTTAACTACGCGTATGCTTCAGACTATATGCCTTTCCAGGCAAATGGCGAAGTGATAACGGGACTTTTCGAATATAACGAAACACCTTATGCACATACAGCGAACGACAAATACATCTATCTGGATCCGGTTTACATTTACAATATTGCAAAAGCCACGACAGGTGCGGTTCAGCATTTTGCAATCGCAGGTCAAACTTTGGACACTTGTACGCCAAAAGAAATTGTGATGAGTTTCAGATTCTATCCCAATCCTGCACAAGATTATCTGCAACTGGAATTTCTGAATAGCAAGACCCAGCGTTTCACATTTACGATTACAGATTTCGAAGGAAAGATCTTAAGCAAAACAGAAAACCAAACCAGGATTGATATTTCTTCACTTTCAAAAGGGATTTACTTAGGAACTTTCAAAGTGGAAGACCAGGTGATTACCAAGAAAATTATCGTTGAGTAAGGAGTTAATCTGGGCAATCCCCTTGCCTACGCTTGCCGTCCAAAGGCCACAGCAGAGCCATCAGCTTGGGTCGCGCTATCCGTTACTATCTTTTTCCAGCCTTGGCTTTTTCCTGGCTTTAGAAAAAAGGATAACCGCTACTATCGCTATTGCAGGGACCATTTGTAATCAATTGAAGTTTCCTGTTTTTTAGAATATTTCTATATTTCTATTTTCAGAATAATCAATCATAATAATTTCGCATTACGAATTCTAAAATTTGTATCTTTGCACCTATGCAAAAAATCTTAATCGTAGAAGACGAAAAAGCAATCTCTGGAGTACTTCACAGTATCTTATCAGACGAACTTCCAGAATACCAATTCGAAATCGCAGAAGACGGTCTCGAAGGTTTCAAGTACATTGAAAAGGAAGATTTTGCCTTGGTGATTTCTGATATTAAAATGCCAAAAATCTCAGGAACAGAACTTCTGAAACAAAGTCTGGCTTTAAAACCTGAAAGCACTTTTATTATGATCTCTGGACACGCAGACATAGATACTGCTGTCGGCTGTTTGAGAGAAGGTGCTTATGATTTTATCTCTAAACCGATTGATATCAACAGATTGATCACAAGTGTGAAAAACGCTTTGGACAAAGGCAATCTTCAAAAAGCAAACTCAAATCTGAAGCAGGAAAATTCTCAGCTGAAGAAAAAAGTCAATAAAAAATATCAGATGATCGGGCAATCTCCTGCACTTAAAAAGATCCAGGAAATCATCGACAAAGTGGCGGTTTCTGACGCAAGAGTTCTTGTAACCGGACCAAACGGTGCTGGTAAAGAATTGGTTGCGCACGCAATCCATTCTCAAAGCGAACGTTCGAGAGGACCAATGATCGAAGTAAATTGTGCTGCAATCCCGTCAGAATTGATTGAAAGCGAATTATTCGGTCACGTGAAAGGTTCTTTTACAGGCGCGATTAAAGATAAATCCGGAAAATTCGAGCAGGCCACTGGCGGAACTATTTTCCTTGATGAGATTGGTGATATGAGTTTGGTTGCTCAGGCAAAAGTGCTTAGAGCGCTTCAGGAAAGCAAAGTTTCTCCTGTTGGAAGCGACAAAGAAATCAAGGTTGATGTCCGCGTGATCGCTGCTACTAACAAAAATCTGGCTAAAGAAATTGAGCAAGGAAAATTCCGTGAGGATTTGTACCACAGGCTTTCTGTAATCGAAATCAGTGTTCCTTCTCTTAATGACAGAGCGGAAGATATTCCATTATTGGTGGAACATTTTACCAATTTGATCGCTTCAGAAAAAGGTTCTGCACCAAAGAAATTTGACGATAAATCCATCAAAGCTTTGCAGCAATATGATTGGACAGGAAACATCCGTGAACTTAGAAACGTTGTAGAAAGGCTGATCATCTTAGGTGCTGATCCTGTAACTGCTGATGACGTTGCTAGTTTTGTAAAGAAATAAACTTAATTAAATATTATATTTAACCGCAGTTTATTCTGCGGTTTTTTTTTTGGAAAATTTTGAAAAGTCAACAACCACTTTTCATTGAATAATAAATTATGAACAAATGAAATTTTTAGATAAACAATACACACAGCAAGGGCTAAAACTGGCACTTCCTGTGATGTTGACACAAGTCGGGCAAGTGTCCGTGAATCTCTTCGACAATATCATCGTGGGAAAACTTTTGGGCGCGCAGGCTTTGGCTTCTGTGTCTTTGGGAAATGCGCTGTTCTTTTCCATTTTCGTTTTGGCACTGGGATTTTCTTTTGCTATTCCGCCATTGGTTTCTGAGGCTAATTCTCAGGGAAAGCACGATACCATCAATTCGGTTTTCAGACACGGATTTGTCATCAATCTTGGGATTGGGATTTTGCTGATGATCTTACTACTGGCCGGACTTCCGTTGATCAAACATATGGATCAACCTACTGAAATCATTCCAGACACGATTAGTTTTTTAAGCATCATGGCATTTACAATGATTCCGTTTATGATGTTCCAGACTTTGCGAGAAGTGTCGGAAGGTTTGTCATTCACTATTGGTGTTACGAAAGCTACAATTATTGCGAATGTTATTAATATTGCTCTAAATTATGTTTTCATCAAAGGACTTTTCGGCTTACCGGCAATGGGTGTCCAGGGTTCTGCTTTGGCAACATTGATTGCGAGAATCTTTATGGTGGTTTTCTTATATTTTGTTTTGGTAAAAGAGCCGAAAACAAGACGTTATATCAAAGATTTCTCATTGAAAATCAATTTGTTTGCGAAAGAAATGTTCAGCAAAATGTTCAAGCTTGGATTACCAACCGCTTTGCAAATGTTCTTCGAAGTGACAGCTTTTGCAGCGGCCGCTTTCATCTGTGGATTGGTAAGTTCTCAGGATATTGCGTCGCATCAGATTGCTTTGTCAATGGCTTCATTCACATTTAATCTTTGTATCGGTTTTAGCGTCGCTTCTACCGTGATGATTGGGAACAAAATGGGTGTGAGAGATTTTGAAGGCTTAAGAAAAATTGGAATTAATAATTTTAAGTTGACACTGATTTATATGGGATTTTGTGGCATTATGTTCATTCTTTTCCGAAATGTTCTGCCTCATTTCTTCACGAAAGAAAGTGATGTTTTGGTGATCGAATTGGCTTCAAAACTAATGATCATCGCCGCACTTTTCCAATTGTCCGATGGAATCCAAGTGACAGCTTTGGGTTGTCTGAGAGGAATCCAGGATGTGAAAATCCCGAGTGTCATTACGTTTTTAGCCTATTGGGTTTTCACGATTCCGGTTGGCTATTTCCTTTGTGTGACGATGAAAATGGGCGCATTTGGAATGTGGATCGCGCTTGGAATTGGATTGACGATTTCTGCGATTCTTTTGGTCATCAGGTTTTTGAGGTTGAGCAAGAGGAAAGCTTTATTAATTAATAATGAAGAATTAATAGTGAATTAAGGCTTTGAACCTCTCGCAGATTTTGCAAATTTCGCAGATCTATTTTTTAAAATCTGTTTGGTCTGCTGAATCAGCGAGAAAAAAAATAATCATTATTCTAACGGCGAATTGCTCGCAGCCCGACTTGAGCGGAAATCCTTTTTTGCGTATACTAAAGTTCTATCTAAACTGAAACCGTCAGCAAAAAAGATTGGGAGCGGAAGGCGGAAAAGCTGCCCAAAGAATCTCAATTATATAATTTGCGACTTTGCTTCAAAAACATATTTTAAATTTTTAAATTTGCAACACAAAATTCTGAAATGAATATCATACAACATATACAATCCAAAATATCCGAGATCATCCCGAAACTTTGTGGCGTGGATGGCGTAAATCTGGATGTTCAAAAAAATAAAACCGAGTTCGAAGGCGATTTCACTATCGTGATTTTTCCTTTGGTAAAACTGGCGAAGAAAAGTCCGGACGCTATTGGAAATGAACTTGGAGAAGCCATCAAAAATGAAATCGATTTCATTGAAAGTTTCAACATCGTGAAAGGTTTCCTGAATCTTAAATTGAAAGACGAGGTTTTTGCAAATCAATTGTCCGAACTTCAGGATAATTTTGACAACGTAACACCGAAAAATTCAACGGTAATGGTGGAATATTCTTCACCAAATACGAACAAACCTTTGCACCTTGGACACGTTAGAAATAACTTGCTAGGTTTCTCGGTTGCTGAGATTTTGAAAGCTGACGGTTACAATGTCATCAAATCTCAAATCATCAATGATCGTGGGATTCATATCTGCAAATCGATGTTGGCCTGGGAGAAATTTGGGAACGGTGAAACGCCTGAATCTACGGGTTTGAAAGGCGATAAACTGGTCGGAAATTATTATGTAGAATTCGATAAGTTATATAAATCCGAGATCAAAGCAATGGTGGCTGACGGCATAGATGAGGAAACTGCGAAAAAGCAAGCGCCATCTATTATCGAAGCTCAGGAAATGCTATTGAAATGGGAAAATAATGATCCGAAAGTTCGTGAACTTTGGGCAATGATGAACGCTTGGGTTTACGCAGGTTTCAATGAAACTTACTTTAAATTGGGCGTTAACTTTGACCAGGTTCAATATGAGAGTAATACCTACATTCTTGGGAAAGATCTCATTCAAAAAGGTCTTGATAACGAGATTCTTTATAAAAAAGAAGATGGCTCGGTTTGGTGTGACCTGACCGACGAAGGTTTGGATCAAAAACTACTTTTGCGTTCGGACGGAACTTCGGTCTATATGACTCAGGATCTTGGAACAGCTGTTGAGCGTTTCAAAGAAAATAATATTCAAAAACTGATCTATACTGTTGGTAATGAGCAGGATTATCACTTCCAGGTTCTATTCAAAATCCTGAAAAAATTAGGTTATGAGTGGGCAGATCAGCTTTACCATTTGTCTTACGGAATGGTGGAATTGCCGGAAGGAAAAATGAAATCCCGAGAAGGAACTGTGGTAGATGCCGATGAATTGGTTGAAGAAATGATCACAACAGCGAAAGAAAAATCTGAGGAATTAGGCAAGTTAGAAACGCTTTCCGACGAAGACAAAGTAAAATCTTATGAAACCGTTGGGCTTGGAGCTTTGAAATATTTCATTCTGAAAGTGGATCCGAGAAAGAAAATGCTTTTCAATCCTGCGGAAAGTATTGATTTTAATGGAAATACCGGGCCATTTATTCAATATACTTATGCCAGAATCCAGTCACTTTTGGCTAAGGCTGAATATGCTGGAAAAGGAAATTTCGGCGCTTACGTTCCGAATGAAAGTGAGAAGGAAGTGATTATGCTTTTGGCTGAATTTAAAGTAGTGATTGCGCGTTCTGCGGAGTCTCTGAGTCCGGCTTTAGTTGCAAATTACGTTTATGAATTAGTGAAATCTTATAACTCATTTTATCAGAATAATCCGATTGTAAAACAGGAAAATCTGGATGCAAAACAATTCCGTCTTCAGGTTTCTGATTTGGTAGCGAAAACAATTAAGAAAGCTTTGGCAATGCTTGGAATAAATGTGGTGAACAGAATGTAATTAGCTGATGGCGAATGGCTTTTGGCAATTGGCTAACAATTCAAAAATAAAATTGAAACTCTGCTTCGGCGGAGTTTTTTTTGTTTTAGATTCATTCCTCACTCCCATATTTATCTAAAATATAATTTGTAACCGGTTTTAGGTCGCTTCCATTTTCTGGATTCACTCCATTATCTGTAAAAAATTCCACTTCACTTTGATATTTGGAATACCAAATGTTTTTAATTGAAGTGATTGTATCCGGTCTTGTTATTCTTTTGAAATTTGCTACTTTTTTATGGTCAATTGCAACCAGATTATTCTTTGTTTGACCACAATCTTCCGGAATATATTCTTTCCCATTCCAGTACATACATTGCTTTGCTTTTGGTATGTTGAGCAATCCTACCCTATTTTCATTCGCATTTTTTTGAGGCGCAGTTTCTTCAGCTTTATACATTTTACTTCCTATTACAAAACTTCCACAAAGAATAACTCCGATAATTCCAAGATTACTTTGTTTTGAAAGAAACTCCTGAAGATTAAAAACCGGACTATTAAGAAGTGTAAAATTAAAATTAGATCCTTTTATAAAGTGTTCTTCATCATCAATGCTAAATCTTAATGTTGTAGAATCATTAATCTTTTTTTCAAATTTGAAATTCTTGCAAAAATCGTCGTAATTCTTATATCCGATGTATTTACTTAATTGATCCAAAGTTATTTCATCGATATAACGATCCTTATTATTCTCTACAAGGTCTGTGTAATAGCGGACAAAGGTTTTTTCATTCTTTGCAGATTCAAATAAGCCTTCGAAATGGGTACTAAGATATCCGGCAAGATAATTTTTGCTGACATTCTCTTTTTTCAACTCTTTCTCTGCTTGTTCAAAAGCGGTTTTTACTAAGATTTTCTTCTTGTCATACATATATTTTATTTGAAGAATTAATTACGTGTCCAAATTAGACAAATCCCTGTCTGAAAAATTACGGTTTTCCATAAAAACAATACAAATCCTGTCCATTCTGTGTCCAGCCTGTGTCTAGGAAAAAGCACCTCATTTGACTGAAATTTGTAATCAGAAATCAGTGATAAACAAAACATTACAAAAACAAAGTTACAAAACTGATCTCAAAAAACAATCAGATAAAACGGAGGTAAATCTCTGGCTTGGGAAGCGGATGTTTCTCTTCCGTTTTTGAAGGTTGACTTCCCAAAAATTTAAGAAGCGCTTCTTTTTTCAACAACTGTGTAAACCTGCTCGTGGACTGTTTCGCGGGGAAGAACACGAATGTCAATTTTTAAATTTTTAAAACAATGTTAAACTTAATCTTAATATTAATGGGATTGATTTCAAATCCAAATTCGAATACGTCAAACTGTGGCGGTGATGAAACTACACCATCAATCGTGAATCCAACAACAACACCTCCTACAGGCGGAGAGGACGGTCATCCTGTTCCTCCAAAAATCATCGGCGGCTAGGACACGGCAGACTTATATGTAATTTAATTAGCGAAAGAGTTTTCTTTCGCTAATTTTATTTAAATTCGGTGAAAACTAATAACTTGAAGATTTTTGCATTTTTATTAATCATATTTATTTATTCTTGCTCAGATAAAATAGCTGATGAAGAAAAGATTACAAATCATTTTTACGACAAAGCTTTCGAATACAGAGAAAAAGGCAACATTGACAGTTCTTTTTTGTATTTCTATAAAGCTAAAGACGTTTTCCTGCAACAGAAAGACAGTTTTGGGATTGCAAAATGCCTTGTAAACCTCGCTATCATTCAGGAAACTAAGGGAGATTATTTGGAAGTCAGGAAACGGCGCTTTCGGCACTGCGCTATTTTAATGCGAATGACAGTTTACAAAACACATATTTATCTATTAATTATAATACTTTGGGCATCACAGCCAGTAAGTTGGAAGATTACACAAAAGCTATCCAATTTAATCAGCAGGCATTAAAATTTGCTGATGATTTGACAAATAAAAATATTTATCAAAATAATTTGGCTAACAATCACAGGCGAATTAAAAATTATAATGCGGCAATAAGGATTTTAGATTCGCTGTCAGAAAAAAGCACAGCAGGATCTTCCCACTCAAGGATCATAGACAATCTTGGCTTTACAAAATGGCTTCAAAACAGGAACTACAATCCGATTCCGGAATTCCAAAAGGCTTTAAATATAAGACTTCAGGAAAAGGATAATTGGGGACTCAACTCCAGCTATTCACATTTTGCAGATTATTACACGGAAAAAAAAACAGATTCTGCATTATTTTTTGCCAGAAAAATGTATGAAACGGCTAAAGAAATCAAAAGTCCGGATGATAAGATTGAAGCACTTCAGAAATTAATCTCTCTGGAAAATCCTGAAAACTCCAAACAATATTTCAAAATCTATCAAAAACTTAATGACAGCCTGCAAACAGCCAGAAACAAAGCTAAAAATCAGTTTGCCCTGATCCGTTATGAAACCGAAAAAAATAAGGCAGATTTCCTCAAAGCAAAAGCAGAAAGTGCCGAACGGCAGAATAAAATTATAGTTAGAAATATTCTCGTTATATCTTTAGTTATTTTTCTAATATTTAGCTTCCTTCAGTACAAAAAAAGGCAGAAACGACTTCAGCAGGAAAAACTATTAGAAGTAAAAAATACAGAACTGAAATATTCCAAAAAAGTACACGATGTGGTAGCAAACGGACTTTATCATACGATGATAGAAATCCAAAACAATCCTGAACTAAACAAAGAAAACATCCTCAACCGCATCGAAAAAATGTATGAAGAATCCCGGGACATTGCTCAGGAAGAGGTTTTAGAAACGGATTTTTTCTCACGATTTTCGAAGATGATAAATTCTTACAATTCTTACCATCAAAAAGTTTTGATCGTGGGATACAAAGATGATTTGTGGGAAAATGTCTCAGAACGGGTACAATCTGAGTTATACTATATCGTAAGAGAAATGTTGGTTAATATGAAAAAACACAGTCTTGCGAAACTCGCTTCATTAAAATTTGAAAAGAATGAAAATAACTTAATCATAAAATACACTGACAACGGAATAGGAATCAACAACTTGGAAAACAAAAAAGGAACAGGAATCCGAAATACGGAAAACCGTATTGATGCTATTAATGGAGATCTTATTTTTGAAAAAAAAATAAATGGTGGATTAATTATAAAAATCACCGTTCCAATAAATTCAAAATATGTTTAAAAAAATTCTAATTGCAGAAGATCACGAAGTCAGAAATTTAGGTGTTATCAATGCATTGTCGGAACTCCGCATTCAGGAATTCGATTTTGTAAGCTATTGTGATGATGCCGTAAAAAGAGTATTAAAAGCTCTTGCTGAGAACAAACCGTATGATCTTCTAATTACCGATCTATCTTTTGATAAAGATCATTTGGAGCAAAAAATCAATTCCGGACAGGAACTGATTGATGAAGTAAGAAAAATACAGCCGGATCTGAAAATTGTTGTTTTTTCCATCGAAAACAAACCGGCGATTGTTGATGAGCTTTTCAAGAAATATAACATTAATGGTTTTGTAAGTAAAGGCAGAAATGATGGGAAAGAACTAAAAAATACGTTAAGAAAAACATACAAAGGTGAAACGGTAATTCCTCAGGAGATTATCAATTCTATCAGGAATCAATCTTTTGTATTCTCAGAATACGACACACTTCTTGTAGAATTATTAGCAAAGGGTTTGAAACAAAATCAGATAGAAATGCATTTCAAAAAAAATAATATTACTCCCGACAGCAAAAGTTCTATTGAAAAACGACTTGGAGAATTGCGCGAAAACCTGAATGCCAAAAACAACATCGAAATGGTTGTGATGTGCAAGGATATTGGCATAATTTAGAAAATAACAACATTTAAATTAAACCCTTTCAGAAAATTTCTGAAAGGGTTTTTTTTTAGAAAAAATTCACTTTACGGTTTTCCGTAATGAAGGGACTTCTAATGATTATACTTTTGGATTATTAAACAAATAAATAATACCATAATGAAAAAAACCTATTACTTAAACAAAAATCAACAGTCAAATGGAGATTATGAGGTTCACGAAAGTTCTTGTAATTATTTACCTCTACAAGAGAACAGAGTCTATTTAGGAGAATTTTACACTTGTAATGACGCCGTAGTAGAAGCAAAGAGAAGATTCCCTACATATAAGAATAATATAAACGGCTGTTATTATTGTTCAAAAAGTTGTCATACCAGCTAATTAAAACTATAAATCATCATGAAAAAATTATTCTTCACCTTACTGACATTAGGATTATTAATCCCAACAACTTACGAAGGATCAACAGGCAATTTATCTTCTACAACAGAATTTACAATTCAAAAACAAAAAAAGAAGAAATCTTCAAAAAAGAGAAAATTGAAAAAGACTTACTCTCAAAGCAAGGGCTGTACTTATCAAGGACATACTTTATATGTAGGGAAAAGAGGCGGCTGCTATTACATGGCCGGAAACAGCAAAGAATATGTAGACAGAAGCTACTGTTCCGGATGTAACTAATGATGGAAAAAGCCAAAAATAAAACAGAAACAATTAGGCTGGAAATCGTCTATAAAACATTTTTCTCTTTTTGCGCATTATGCTGCTTTGTTGCAGTGCTTCCGCTTCCGATCTCTTATTACACATTTCTCAGGGTTATTGTTTTCATCGCATCAGGAATTGCGGTTTACCATTTCGGAAAGCAGAAAAAATATCATTGGATAATCATTTTCGGAGTAATTCTGGTTTTATTCAATCCCATAATTCCGGTTCATTTTTACCTGAAAAGCATCTGGATTCCGATTGATATCGTGACAGGAATTCTATTTCTACTTATCATATTCATCAGGAAAAAAGTAAAAGAAATAACACAAGAAATCGCTCCGGAAAGCTCGCCACAACAAAAAACCTACAGCAGAGACAGAATCATTAAAACTTCATCTAAAAACAACAATAACAATGAATGAAACAACCGAACCAACCGAAAGCCTCAAAGCCCATTTTCTCAGGCTTTATCAAATGGCTATTTGCGATGACAACTTCAGTCCGCTGGAATTGAAAGCTCTTTACAAATCTGCAGAAGACAGAGGAATTTCCCCAAAAAATCTGGACGAAATCCTTTTGAATCCCGTCAACTCCAAAATTGCAGTTCCGCAAAGCATAGAAGAAAAAATTGACTGCCTCTATGATCTTACAGTCATGATCTGGGCAGACGGAGAAGTGTCTCCCAACGAGAGAACTTCATTAGAAAAATATGTGCTGATGTTCGGATTTATGGAAGAAAACAGTTTACAGATCGTAGATTATCTGATTGATTCTGTAAAAGATGGAAAAAGTAAAAATGATATTTTCAACGATTTAAAAAACTAAATTATGACAAGCAATATCAAAAATATTTTCAGATTAAAACCTGATTCAACGGTTATAGATGATTCTCATTTGAAATTCGTTGAGACTAATAACAGCCAAGAATCAACGGAGGAAAGCAGAAAAAGAACCTATCACGAATCCGGTTACAGAGACAGTTCCAGAAACAGCGGGAATCATACGGCATTGTCCATTTGTCTGGACGCCATCTACTCGAAATTTCAAAATGAAGAAAAAGAACTGGCCGAGAAACAAAATAAACTAAAGGAGCCTTACATCAACGAACAGAAAAACAAAGAAACCGAGATCAAAGGACTGACTGTTTCTCTCGATAATAAAGAAGAGCAAATCAAAGAAGTTCAGAATAACATTAAGAATGTTCAGGATAAGATAGAATCTCTTAAATTCGAAATCAATGATATCCCAAGAAATCCCGAAGTTTATCACATCAATGCGCGTAAAGGCGCTTCTACAAAATTCTGGATTGGTCTTTTATTATTAATTCCGATAACTCTTTATCTTTTCACATTTTATATTTCGACCTCATTTTCTGCTTTCTTTAAAACCTTTGATCCCAATGTCAGCATTATGCAGAGTGTTTTGGACGCTCAGGCTTTCAATAAGGCTTGGGATGAAGGTCCGTTGGAAGGCGCATTCGTAACGTTGATTCCGTTTGTTTTTTTAGGACTTGGCTATCTGATTCATATGTTTGGAGAGAACAAAAACTGGCTGAATTATGTGAAAATGCTTCTGCTTTTTGTGGTCACATTCATTTTCGATGCCATCTTAGCTTATGAGATCGAGTCCAAGCTTTATGAACTTAATAAAACGTTTGATTCTCCTCCATTTGACTTGTCGATTGCTTTTACCAAAAATCAATTTTGGGGAATCATTTTCGCCGGATTTGTAGTATATATTATATGGGGATTGGTCTTTGATTTTATTATGAAAGAACATAAAGAAAAAGACAAAATCAAAAATGAACAGCTTAAAAAGCATCAAGACATTACGGTTCATCAGGACAGAATCTCTGCTTTTGAAAAACAGACGGAAGAAATCAAAAACAGTATTGCAAGTATCAAAGAACTCATCATCAAAGCAAGAGGGAGAATTGAGGAGCTTCAGAATATTATTGACGGCGTTATTATCCCAACCAAAGAATATAAATCTTATGCCTCCGAATATGTGCAAGGCTGGATCACTTTTGTCAATGAAAAATTAGCCGTTTCGCATTCCGTGAAGCAGGAAATGATTGACGAATGTAAAAACCAATACAATTACAACCTCAACAAAGTAGGGGCAAATTCTGACAGTCAGAATTCTGTGTATGTTTCTGTTTTATAAATTATTGATTATGAAAAAAATATATTATTTATTAATTCTTTCTCTATTTGTACAATGTGGAAAGAAACCAGAAACAAAAACTGGAGGAAAAGGCGTGGATTCTATTACGAATAATAAAAATCTAAACATTAGCATCCTCATTGATTTGTCTGACAGAATCGATCCAGAGAAATATCCGAATCCGTCTATGGAATTTTATCAAAGAGATCTGGAATATATCAAAGCCATCAAAACAGGATTCATAGATCACGTAAAAAGTAAGAAAGTCATCCAATTGAATGATCAGATGCAGATTTTCTTCAATCCTGAGCCTTCAGACCCGGAAATCAATGATTTTGCTAAACAACTGAAAGTTTCGTTTTACAAAAACACCTCGAAAGAAAACATTAAACTTGTTGATGAAAAATACACTTCTCTCCCGGACAGAATTTACCAATCAGCAATTCAGGATAAAAAGTATGTTGGATCGGACATTTGGGGATTTTTCAAGAATAAAGTGAAAGACTACTGTATCAAAGATAAACACAGAAATATCCTTTTCATTTTGACAGACGGTTATATGTTTCATAAAGATTCAAAATTTTCTGAAGGAAACAAAACCTCATATCTCACTCCGGAACTGGTAAAATCTATGAAACTAAACAGTTCGGATTTCAAAACTAAAATTGAGGATAAAGATTTTGGTTTTATCAAAGCAAATGACAACCTTGATAACCTGGAAGTCGTAATTCTAGGAATTAACCCAGAAAAAGGCAACCCTTTCGAAGATGAAATTATTAAAATCTATTGGGAAAATTGGCTGAAAGAAATGAATATTAAAAAATATCAAATTAAGGATGCTGATCTGCCCAGTAATCTTGAGCCTTTAATTAAAAACACAATTTTAAATAAATAAGTCAATCTACAATTACTAAAATGAGATTTCAAATTGAAATCTCATTTTTTATTAAAAAAAAGATCTACCAACTTATTTTCGAAGTTCATTAATATATTTTGAACACCGTAAAAATTATTATTTGTAACAACTCTTACAATATTTAAATAATTTATCTGTCAAAAATCTGATATTCAAGAAAAATAAAATAAAAAGTTGTACTCAACTAAAAATTTTATTTCACTTTACGGTTTCCCATTTTTTACTTTCAAAGGCTTTTTATATATTTAACGTCAATTATATTTCAGAGTTAAATATAATGCGAACCGAACAATCAATTGACAAATACGCTTTTATTAAAATTCAAAGGCGTATTTTTTTATATCATATTTAAAACATAACCAAGAAGAACATTTATTTTATGGCAATTAATTTACAAAAAGGTCAGAAAATTGACATCGGATTAACCAAAATGACCATCGGGCTAGGCTGGGATCCAAACGAAGGAACCGGACATGATTTTGATTTGGATGCATCAGCAATTATGATCGATTCCAATAGAAAACTGGTCGGAGAAGATTATTTTATTTTCTATAATAATTTGAAGTCTCCGGATGATGCACTCACGCACACAGGCGATGATCCAACAGGTGGAAACAGCGATGGCGACGATGATGAAGCCATCATAATTGATCTGGATAAAGTGGATTCCAGAGTAGAAGAAATCTTGTTTGTGGTTACGATAGAAGACTTTGAAAGAAGAAAACAAAACTTTGGACAAGTACGAAATTCTTACATCAGAATTGTAGATAATTCTAACAATGAAGAGATTGCAAAGTACGAATTAGACGAGGACTTTTCTATAGAAACTGGTGTCGAGTTCGGAAGACTTTACAAAAGAAACGGCGCCTGGAAATTTGAAGCTTCAGGTATTGGCTACAAAGCCGACCTAGGCTTTTTCCTTGAGAAATATTATAACGGATCCATCATAAAATAGTAGTATGGCAATTAATTTACAGAAAGTTACCATCGAGAAACAAGGTGACACGCACTCCATCGATCTCACAAAAAAAGATAATAATAAAGAGATTGTCATCAATCTGAATTGGTCTCAAGGCGAAACCAAAAAAGGTTTTTTTGCAAGCTTATTAGGCGGAAATAACGCAATCGATCTGGATCTTGGCTGTTTTTACGAATTGGCTGATGGCTCAAAAAATGTGATCGACGGTGTTCAGTTTTCGAAAGGAAATGGCGGACCGAGAGACAGAAAAACACGTCAGGGAAGATATACAGATTCACCCTGGATTTGGCATACAGGCGATGACAGAGGCGCTGCGGCTGGGTCTGGAGAAAATATCATCGTGAACCCGAATAATAGTATCAAAAGAATGGTCATCTATTGTTTCATCTACGAAGGTGTTGCAAAATGGGCAGAAACCAACGGTGTTGTGACCATCAAAGTATCAGGAAATCCGGATATCGAAGTTGAAATGGGTAAACAAAACGACACCAAAAAATTCTGTGCAATAGCGGAAATTTTGTTTTCTCCGACAAGTTTGCAGGTTAAAAAACTGGTAACATTCCATAATTCACACAGCGATTGTGACAGAATGTACAATTGGGGAATGCAATGGGCAGCAGGATCAAAATAATTGTTTGTGGAAATAGACATAGATTCTTACGAGCATTTTTCTTTTGACCTTTGGCTGACATTAATCAAATCAAATCCCGATTTCAAATTCAAAAGAGATTCTTTATTCAGAGATTTTTTTTCAATTGATAAAGATATTGATGAAGTTAGGAAAGTGATCAGACATTACGATGTTTTATTCAATAAAATTTCTGAAAAAACCGGCAATCATATTGAGAGAGAAGAAGTTTTTCTTTTGATGTTGGATGCGTTAGGTAAGGAAATTGATGCGATTGATGAAAATCATTTAAAGTCGTTTTTTCAGCAGGTAGATGAATTATTTTTGAATAATATGCCAATTCTTTTATGGGAAAATATCGAGGAAATATTAAGGGAGATCAAAGAAAAAAATAAAACAGCCAGCATCTTGAGCAACACAGCCTTTATTCTCGGCGACTCATTGAGCAAAGTTTTGGAACATCTTGGTCTGGCTCAGTATTTTTCATTTATGATTTTTTCTGATGAAGTCAAAGCTTCGAAACCTAATATTCAGATTTTTGAGATGATGTTCAATAAAATCAATGACTTAAGAAAACTCGATAAAGAACAGATTTTACATATCGGCGACAATAAAAAAGCTGATTATGACGGCGCAAAAACATTTGGGGTCAACTCAAAATTGGTGAAATTTTAAAAAAGTTATGAAAAAAAGATATAGTTTACATAAAATTGAAAGTGAACTTAAAAGCCCTTTTGATGAGGGAAGTTACAGCAAATTCAAGTTTGGAGACACTTCCGTTGCAAGACATTTTGCTGCAGAATTATTCCAGGGTTTTATTTCAGAATTTAAAGATGAATTATTACAACAGGAAGAGATCATTCTGTTCCCAAGTCCATATCATTCAATCCCGACGGCTTCCAATTTTCTCTGCACTTACTTCAAAGAGCAGCTGAACTATTTCCTTTTCGAGAATGGGAAATCGGCTTGTCTGGAAGGCAAAATCCACAGGAAACAGACTTATGTGGAAGATTATGGCAATATGAGTTATGAGGAAAGAATCAATCTGATTTCCAATGATACTTATTACATCGATAAAAGCTTTGTGGACGGCAAATTCTGTCTTTTTATAGACGATATCAAGATCACGGGAAGCCACGAAAATACGGTTGATAAGATCCTGAAACATTATGGCGTGAATGGTGAATTTATTTTCGTATATTTTGCTGAATTAATAAACAAAGATATTCATCCGAAAATCGAAAATCATTACAACTATTTCAAAGTAAAATCTACGGAAGATTTGATAGAGGTTATCAACGGAAAAGATTTTCATTTTAATACAAGAATCACGAAATACATTCTGCTGATGCAGGATTCGGATTTTGAAAAAATATACGACAACATCTCAGAAGCGAAAAGAAACGAAATTCTGAGTTTGGCAATCAGTAATAATTACCATCTGGTAGAGGAATACAAAGAAAATATTATCAAATTAAAAAATAAATTACAATGGCGATCAACTTACAAAAAGGACAAAGACAAAACATTAATGCACCAAAATTCACTATTGGATTAGGCTGGGATGCGAATAACTCTTCCACTGGAGGCGCTTTCGACCTGGATGCATCGGTTTTTGTTTTGGGCGAGAATAAAAAAATAGTTTCTGACGAGTTTTTTGTTTTTTACAACAACTTGCAAACGCCGGACAAATCTGTGACACACACAGGTGATAACCTAACCGGAGACGGCGATGGTGATGATGAGCAGATCAAAATAGACCTTACAGGAATCGACCCAAGAGTGAAGGAAATCATCGTGGTGGTGACGATTCACGAAGCAGATTCCAGAAATCAGAACTTTGGTCAGGTGAGAAATTCTTTCATCAGAGTTTTCAATACTGATACGAATGAAGAGATTTTAAAATATGAATTGGACGAGGATTTCTCAATAGAAACGGCTGTAGAATTCGGTAGAGTTTATGAGAAAAATGGCGAATGGAAATTCGAAGCGGTAGGAAACGGACAAAGAGACGGATTAGAAAAATACCTAAGCTTATATCAATAATGGATTTACCTCAAGTTAATAATGCGGTCATTGATAAAAATGGCAATGTAGATCTGGCGCAGCTGGGAACTACAGACGTTCAGAAATACGACAGCCTTTCTGGATCAATTGATGAGCAAAATCCGAATTCGATCATCAATTTCGGATCAGAATTACAAAATTCTCTGGCTAACCAAAGTGATTCTTTCCTGAACAACGTCAGAAAATCAAACTCAGGGGAAGTTGGTGATTTGATCAACAAATTGTTGGTTGAACTCAACTATGTAGATGTTGACGAGATCGAAGGCAGTTCTGTGAAAAAGTTTCTAAAGAAGATTCCGTTTTTGAATAAAATGGTTTCATCTGTAGAAACACTTTTTGTGAAATATGACAAGATTGTCAATAATATCTCTGATATTTCTAATAAAGTCAATGCAGGAATCATCAATTCTACTAAGGATAATGCAGTTCTGCAAACGATTTTCACAAGTAATATAGAATCTGTAAAAAAAATTGAGGATTACATCATCGCAGGAAGCATTAGAATGCAGAAGTCCAGCGAGGAATTGGCTTTGATGGAAATCAATGCTGCTAATTATCAGGATTATCAAATCTCGGACAAAAGAGATTTCATCAACAGATTGGACAGAAGATTGGCCGACCTCAAAGTCGTTCGATTTATCATTTTGCAGTCTTTGCCACAAATACGATTGATCCAGAACAACAATGTTTCTATTGCAGAAAAAGCGCAAACCATTTTAACGACAACGCTTCCTGTCTGGAAAAATCAATTGACTTTGGCAGTTGCAATGCACCGCCAGCAGCAGAATATCGATATTCAGAAAAAAGTATCTTCTACAACAGAAGAGATTTTGAGAAAAAATGCACAAAGATTGCAGCAAAATACGATAGATGTTGCAAGGGCGAACGAGCAAACGATTGTTTCCATAGAAACGCTTCGTGATACGACGAGTTCATTGATCAATACCTTGAATGAAGTGAAGCAGATCCAGCAGCAAGGAACACAACAGAGACAACAGTTGGATGTAGAGTTGAAAACCCTTGAAGATACTTTAAAAAAGCAAATTCAAAATTCTTAAATAACAATTGAGCCCGGAGCAGAATATTTTAAAGAACAGTAAAAAAAGAATACAGAAACTAAAGCTTCTAAGTAAGTTTTTTCAGAAAGAAGATCTGATCAATATCATCATAAAAACGGAAGTGATCCAGTCTTATTTTGAGTCGAAATCTATTGCAGGATTGGATATCAATAAGTTGGAATTATTTCATATTCAATATACTGATAGTCTGATTGTTCTTCTTGATAAAATTAAAAAACAAAAGGAAGCTGGGATTCTTACGGCTTATAAGGAAATCGATGCCAATGAAGATTATATCGCAGGATTTATTTCCCAGGAAAAAGGCGGCCGTGATTTCAATACGGAAAGAAAATATCAGAATGCTTTGGTCTCAGACTTTTTAAGGTCTATTTATGATAATTTGACAGACGTTAGAACACCGATTGATTACAAAAAAGTTCGGGATCTTTCTAATTCATTTGCTCAGGATTATTACAGAAAAGAAGCTAAAATAGACTGTTTGCTGAGTTTGCCCGATGTCAGATATTATGAATTCGATAATGTAGATATTGAAAGGAAATTGTTAGGAAAACTGAATGCAAACAACTTTAAGATCCGTTTTGTCTGTGGTTATATCATCAGCAATCAGATCTTTGAACTGTTCAGAATAGTTGACACGAATGAAGATTTTATCTGGAATCTGCAGACCAATGAGTTTTATCTTTTGGCAGAAGATATCGGATTATTGCTCGATCGTTCTCCAAACACATCTTCAAAAAGATCTATTGTAAGTGAGCTCAGAAACAGAAATGAGGAACTTAAAACTAAAGCAGAAAATATAAAATCTGAACTTCCGGAACAAGTAATCACACTTTTGGAAAAATATAAAGAAACTTTGGACAGTCAGGAAGTCCTGAACCAAGTGATAAGCATTGATGAAGAACTAAGTATTCTTACCTCGATGCTGAATTTAAATTTAAATAATAAAATACAATAAAATGGCAATTAACTTACAAAAAGGACAAAGAATAAGTCTGGTAAAAGAAAACGGAACAACGTTACAAAATGTTTGTGTAGGCGTTAACTGGGGCGCAATCGAAAAGAAAAGCTGGCTGGGAAGCGTGACGAAAGAAGCGGTAGATCTCGACGCAAGCTGTATCTTATTTGATGAATCAAAAAATGTTCTCGACACGGTTTATTTCGGACAACTGAAATCGAAAGACGGCGCAGTGAAACACAGTGGCGATGACCTTACAGGCGATTTGTCTGGCGATGATGGATTGGATAATGAGATCATCACTTTGGATTTTTCTAAACTAAGTTCAAACGTAAATTACGTCGGTTTTGTACTTAATAGTTACAAAGGACAGGATTTTGGGACGATTCCGTTCGCATCAATCAGAATTTATGAAGGAACACCTACAAGAGTTTCAGAGGTTTTTGCAACTTATAATATTGCAAAAGGTGATAATTTCGGCGGTCACGTGGCAATGGTGATGGGCGTTTTCTATAAGAAAAATGGAGAGTGGAAATTCAATGCGATCGGAGAACCTACGAGAGATAAAAAATTGCAGGAAACGGTGGAAACTGTAAGACAGAATTATTTATAATTCGTTTTGATTTCTTAAATAAATTTAATTGAAAAACTAATAGCCATGTCAATCAATTTACAAAAAGGACAAAAAATAGACCTTAGAAAAAGCTCTGGAGAAGCATTAACCAATTTTTGCGTCGGTGTCAACTGGGGCGCCATAGAAACTACAAAATCTGGATTTTTAGGTTTCGGAACCAAGAAAGTGGTTGAAGATGTTGATCTGGATCTCAGCTGTGTGATGTTGAATCAGAACGGAGATCTTGTAGACTGGATCTATTCCCCGGAATATAACGGCTGGCTTTCTCAGAACAATTTTCCATTAGGTAAATTATCCTCAAAAGACGGCGGTTTCAGACACAGCGGAGATGACAGACAAGGTGATGTAGGTGGCGATGATGGTTTGGACAATGAGATCATTTCCGTGGATCTTGGGCGTGTAAGTCCGGACGTAGATAAAATCTTTTTCTTCCTAAATATCTATCTGAATCAAGGTCAGAATTTTGATTTTGCTCAGATTCCATTTGCGAAAATCAGAATGTATGAAGGAACACCGACTCGTGTGAACAGTGTTCACTCCCATTATGATATCGTTACAGATTCAAGTTACAGGGGAAAAGGCGCTTTGATCTTAGGCAAACTTTACCGAAGAAATGGCGATTGGAAATTTGATGCCATTGGCGATCCTTTCGATGATAAAATCTTTGTTCAGACCATTCAGAGGATCACACAAAATTACAAATAACCCAATTTGATATGAGAAGATTACCCGTTTACCTATTGTTGGACACATCAGGATCGATGTCTGGCGAACCCATAGAAGCAGTGAAAAATGGCGTCCAGATGATGCTTCATTCTTTGCGCCAAAATCCTCAGGCTATTGAAACGGCTTATGTCAGCATTATCACATTCGACAGTGAAGCTAAACAAATCGTTCCACTTACGGATCTCGCATCATTTCAAATGGTCGATATCAAAGCACAAAGCACTACTTCATTAGGCGCTGCATTGGGATTGTTGGCAGACAAAATGGAACTGGAAATTACAAAAACAACCACCGACCAAAAAGGCGACTGGAAACCTTTGACTTTTCTAATGACAGATGGTGTTCCAACAGATGATTGGCAGACTGGTTTTAATAAACTTAAGAATATAAATAAAGGCTTGATCGTAGGTTGTGCCGCAGGTTCTGGCGCAGATGACAGTATTTTAAAACAAATAACAAGTTCCGTTGTAAGACTGGACAATGCAGATTCCGAAAGTATTTCCAAATTTTTCCAATGGGTCACGGCTTCCATTTCCACAACCTCTACCAAAGTAGAAGAAACAGGAATTGATTTCGTTGGATTGGATCAGTTGCCGCCGCCACCATCTGAACTGGTAATCGTATCATAAAATTATGAACAGACGACTTTTAGCCTATTTTTTATTGGACACTTCCGGATCAATGCGAGGCGAACCAATTGCTGCACTTAATAATGGCTTCAATGGTTTAATAAGTATGCTTCGTTCCGACCCACAGGCAATGGATTCTTTGCATATTAGCGTGGTCACATATGATCGTGAAGTTAATAATCTGATACCGTTGGTTGACCTGGCAAGTTTTCATCCTGTCGAGATCAAATGTCCGGACAGTGGACCTACGCATACTGGTCAGGCTTTGGAAATGATCTACGACCTTGTGAATAAAGATTTAATCAAAGGCTCGGCTGACAGAAAAGGCGATTGGAAACCACTATTATTTGTTTTTACAGACGGTAAACCTTCCGATCTGCAGAAATACAGAGAGATGATGCCTAAAATTAGATCCTTAGATTTCGGTGTCATTGTAGGCTGTGCAGCTGGACCAAAAGCGGAAGTAAGTTTCCTCCAGGAACTGACGAGTAATGTTGTAAAACTAGATACAACAGACGCTTCCACATTGACCACATTTTTCCAATGGGTCAGTTCGTCCATCGAAATGGGCAGTAAATCGCAAGGCACGGGAGAATCCATGACACTTCCGCCACCGCCAAGCGAGCTTAATATTATTGTCTAATAAAAACCAAATGCTATGAGAAGATTACCAATTTATTTCCTTCTGGATGTTTCAGAATCGATGATTGGCGAACCGATAGAACAGGTTCAGGAAGGTATCGCAACCATTATCAAAGAACTTAAGACTGATCCTTACGCCTTAGAAACAGTTTGGATTTCCATCATTGGATTTGCCGGGAAAAGCAAGACGATTACTCCTTTGCAGGATGTGATTGCCTTTTATCCGCCTAAAATTCCGATTGGCAGCGGAACTTCTTTATCGAAAGGTTTGGAAGAACTGATGAATGCTATCGACAGAGATGTCGTAAAAACAACGTACGAAAGAAAAGGCGACTGGAAACCGATTATCTTTCTATTCACAGACGGAATTCCGACTGACGATTCCGAAAAAGCAATTAACCGTTGGAATACAGATTACAGAAGCAAGAGTAATCTTATAATCATTTCCATTGGTGACAATACCAATCTCAATCTTTTAGGACGATTATCCGAGCAGGTTTTGTTATTCAATAATACGGATAGCAATTCATATAAAGAATTTTTCAAATGGGTAACAGCATCCATTAAAACCACAAGCGAAAATATAAATAATACCAATAAAGAAGGAATTGATCTCACCAAATCAAATCCTGATATTGTTGAAAAAATAGACTTGACCAAAAGTCATTCGTTACCGGATAATAATTTTGTTGTCCTCAGTGGAAAATGTTCCACGAATGACAGAATGTATCTGATGAAGTTCAAAAAATCTTTGGAGGAATCGAGTGTTCCGGGATTCCAGACCAGATTTTATAAGATTGAAGGTGCTTATAAGATCGACGAAAATTCTTACAGAGAATATTCTTCAGATTCCAATATTTCAAATAAAATATCGAGCGAGGAACTTTATGGTAATCCAAGTTGTCCGTCTTGCGGGAATAATTTTGCCTTGGCGACCTGCGTTTGTGGCGGTATCCACTGCATCAATGCCGATGGAAATGCAAAATGTCCTTGGTGTGGCAATACCGGATTTTACGGAATGGCAGAAGGCGGATTTGACATTAACAGAACCTTAGGATAAACAATGGAAAATGTTTTACGCGATGTTTTAAAAGAAAATAGGATTGAGACCAATAAAGTTGTAGATTCTACCATAGAAAAACTTTTGAATAATGTCAAGATCAATGAATTATCAAAGTCCATCAATGATTTAAAAGCAAGAATATTAGAAATATTTAATATGACGAAGGAAATAGAAGAATTTAAAGAAAGCCACATTATGATTCCAAATGCCAATGCAAAAAAGGAATATGCTTTCGCATTTGATATGGCGCGGTTTCCTTCGATAAAAATTAAGGAAATCAAGAATCTGGATCTTGTAGGTCTGGAATTTGATGTTGAAAATGCAATTATTTTCGGAAGTCCGACAAGTGCCGATCAAATCGAAATTCAAATTGAATTCTTTAATAAAGATGATGAGAACTTTGAATTAAATATAAAAACCGTTCCATTCATCGTAAATGCTGATCCAAAAGACCTTTGGCTCAACAAACCAAGTCCTGAAAATAGCAGATTTCCCAAAGAAGAAAACCTGACTTACAATTCTGGATTTTTAGATAAAAAAATTGTGGTGGCCTCCAAAAGAGGAAGGTCACACGCGCACGAAGGTACTTTTCGCGATGATGATTTTCTTGTGAAATCTCTACCGGATAATTGGGCTGTTGTTGCAGTTGCCGATGGCGCTGGATCTGCAAAATTTGCCCGAGCTGGGTCGAAATTTGCCACCGAATATATCATTCAAAATTTTGATAACGAAACTTTCTTACAGATTTTATCGTCAGAGGTTGACAGTTATTTTGATGGTCAATCAGCTGATGAATCCAAATTTAAAAACAAAACCTTCATCATCAACAGTCTTTACAAAACGGTAAAACAACTGAACGAAGCACTAAGTGATTATGCAACTTCGGAAGAGATCAACCTAAAAGATCTTCACACAACTTTGATTTTTTGCCTTGTCAAAAAATTTGATTTTGGTTATGTGATTCTATCATTCGGCGTTGGAGATTGCCCAATTAATGTGATTGGAAAAGATGAAACTGATGTTAAATTACTCAACATTCTTGATGTTGGAGAATTCAGTGGAGGCACAAGATTTATCACGATGTCGGAGATCTTCAGCAGACCAGATATTGCAGACAGATTTGGGATCAATTGTTTTCCTGATTTTTCTAAATTAATTCTAATGACAGATGGAATCTATGATCCAAAGTTCGTTGTGGAAAGTAAACTAGAGAATTTGGAAAGCTGGAAAGATTTTCTCAATGATCTAAACGGAGAGAATGAAGAAAATACAAAAGTTGATTTTGTGAACGATCAAAATATAGAAGTCCAATTATCCGATTGGATGGATTTCTGGAGCAAGGGAAACCACGATGATAGAACTTTAGCTGTAATATATTAGGATATGAATACAATCAAAGTTAATTCCATCATAGATCCATCGAAATCATACGAATACATCGATGATGGCAATCCAAAAAGAGGCGGTGTGAAAGATGTCTATTTTTCACCCGATCGAAAATATGTGGTTGCATTTTTCAGAGATCCGCTGGATTTTAATCAAAAAGAAAGGATAAAGAGAATTGTTTCTCTTTATCTTGAAAATATCAAAAAAGGAAACACTGCAGATTATTTCCTGGACGAGATTTTCCGTTGGCCTTCTGATGCCGTAGAAAAGAATGGAAAAACGGGCGTGATCGTACCTATCTACAACTCCAAATTTTTCTTCAAAAAAGGCTATTCCAGAGATGAGACCATCAAAGGCGGGGAGAAAGTGGGCAAATGGTTTACTACGCCTTCATTCAGAAATAACCAATATCCGCTGGCTTTGGATAAATCTGAATTGGGAGATTGGTTGAGCTATTTTCAGATTGCAATTAATATTTCCCGTGGTGTAAAAAAAATGCATCAGATGGGATTGGCGCATTCCGATCTGTCATACAACAATGTTTTGGTAGATCCTGTTACGAAATCGGCAACGATTATTGATATAGATGGTTTGGTGGTTCCGGGATTATTCCCACCAGAAGTGATTGGAACAGCAGATTTTATAGCACCGGAAGTCCTTAAAACAAAACATTTACCACTTCACGATTCAAATAGAATCTTGCCAAATCAAAAAACCGATCTGCATGCATTGGCCGTTTTAATCTATATGTATCTGCTAAGACGACATCCATTGCGAGGCGGGAAAATCTGGGATTTGGATTCGGAAAGAGATGAGGTTTTATCGATGGGAGAAAAAGCGATTTTTGTGGAAAGTTCTACTGACACGATGAATCGCGTAAAAGTGGATCATCTCAAAAAATGGAATATGTTTTGGGGCGATCCTCAAAAAATTCCTTACACAGTTACTGGTCCTTATTTATCGGAATTATTCAAAAGAGCATTCGTGGATGGTCTGCACAATCCAATGCTTCGTCCAATCGCTAACGAATGGGAGACGGCATTGCTTAAAACTGTGGATTTGATCCAGCCCTGCAGTAATCCAAATTGTGATGAAAAATGGTACGTCTTTGATAACACTTCGAAACCAAAATGTCCTTTCTGCGGAACACCTCACAGAGGAACTTTGCCAGTTGTTGATCTGTATTTTAAATTCAAAGATAATGTCTGGAAACCGGAAAATCACAGATTAATGGTCTATCACAACCAATATCTTTTCAAATGGCACGTTTCAAAAAAAGTCATCCGTAATGAAAGTCTGACGGCCGAGGACAAAAAACCGGTTGGCTACTTTACATTTCACCAAAACAGATGGGTTTTAGTAAACCAAAGTCTGCCGGATATGAAGGATGTGACTGAAAATAAACCAGTTCCCATCAACTCTATGGTAGAATTGAGCGATGGAAAAAAAATAATGTTGTCCGATGAAGAAGGCGGACGATTAATGTACATAACTTTGACAAATAAATAATTTAAATATGGATAAGAGTATTATCGATTTGCACCCAGGTCTTGTAGCGGGTTTTGCTGTAGTAGTATTTATAATGCTGCTGCTGGATTTAGGCGTTTTCAACAAGAGGGCACACGAAGTGTCTTCAAAAGAAGCAACCATTTGGTCAATCATTTGGATTTCCCTGTCGATGGCATTTTCTGGTGTTGTGTATTGGGTTTTCAACCAGGATGCAGGCGGTCACGATTTAGCTATTGAAAAGTTCACACAATTTCAAGCTGCCTATTGGATTGAAAAAGCATTGTCTGTGGATAACCTTTTTGTTTTCATTCTGGTATTTGGATTTTTCAAGGTTCCAAGATATTTACATCACAAAGTATTATTCTGGGGAATTATTGGCGCATTAATTTTCAGAGCTATTTTCATTTTTGCAGGTGTAGGAATTATCAACCTGACTTATTTGCCTGAATGGATCGTTTTCGGAACGCCGGTGAAGATCAATGTCGTGATGACACTTTTTGGATTGTTCCTTGTATATGCTGGGATCAAATCCTGGGGAGATGGAGATGGAGATGATGATGAAGATTACAGCGAAAGTGCTGGTGCGAGACTTGTGAAAAGATTTTATAAAGTTTCTGACAACTATGTTCAGGACAAATTTTTCACAGTACAAAATGGTATTAAAATGGCGACTCCACTTTTGGTAGTTGTAGCAGTAATTGAGTTTACAGATGTCTTATTTGCTGTAGATTCTATCCCGGCGATTTTTGCAATTTCAAAAGATCCGTTTATCCTTTATACTTCTAATATTTTTGCAATATTGGGTCTAAGATCTCTCTATTTCTTACTATCCAATTTCATTCACATGTTCAGCAAATTACCTTATGGTTTAGCTATTATTTTGAGTTTCATTGGGGTTAAGATGATCATTTCTCCTTGGTATCATATTTCGTCTCCAATATCTTTGGGAATTGTTGGAAGTATTTTGATCCTATCTGTCCTTATTTCGATTATGTTTCCGGATAAAGAGGAAGCTAAATAATATATTTTATATAAAAATACTATAGTAATAAGAATCCTAAAAACCTCATCTGCGATGAGGTTTTTTTGTATAAAAGACGAAAATCTCTCAGAACAGAGATTTAATAAAAAAAACAACCAGCTGAAATTCAACTGGTTGTAATTTTACAATTGTAGACCCACAGGGATTTTCACCTACCATTGCTTAAAGCCTCAATAAATATATAAATTGTACATTTTCAATGAATTACTATTTTTATTAATTTTATGATATTCAATAAATCTATTTGGATATCATAAAAAATGGCTGTAATTTTGGCTGTAATTTATTTTAATATTGAGATGATAAATATAAAAAGAAAAATCAACATTGTTTTGGAGAAAAGAAAAAAAGACGGTGTAATAGTTAATCATAATGTTCCGATTTTCTTCCGTGTAACTTTCAATTCAAATAGAGTGAATCTTTTTACAGGTTTTCGTGTTGATAGAAATAATTGGGACGAGAAATTATCTCAAATTAAGAAAGGTATTTCTAATATTAATGGGGAAACTATTGAAGAGATTAACACTAAACTGAGTAATCTTGAGAATGATTTACAGGCTTTTTTCATTAAATGTCAGGTTGAAGATAGAATTCCTGATCTAGATGAATTGAAAATTAGTTTTGGACAGGTTAAAAATAAAGGCAATACAAAAGAGAAAAAAGCTATCAAAACTGATGAAAAGGAAATGGAAATTGAAACTTTTTTCGATACCTTTGATAAATTCACAGATTATTCTGGAAAAGTAAATAATTGGACGATTGATACGTATAAAAAATTTGACGCACTAAAAAATCATTTACTTTCATTCAACCCAAATCTTACTTTTGACAATCTCAATTCCGAAGGTCTTCCAAAATTACTTTCTTATTTTTCTAATACGTTGAAGTTAAACAATGTTACAACGAAAAAGTATTTGAAAAATCTAAAATGGTTTTTGAGATTCGCTGTGAAAAATAATTATTGTGATAATCAATATTTTCAACAGTTTGCACCAAAAATAAAAACGGCGGACAAAGTTGTGGTTTTCTTGTCTGAAGAAGAAATTCTTAAAATTAAAAATTTAGAAATCTCTCAAACCAAAAAATATCTCGAAAGAGTACGTGACGTCCTTCTCTTTACGTGTTTTACAGGATTGAGATATTCCGATGTTCAAAAACTAAAAAAGACAGACATCAAAAATGATAAACTTTATATTGTTACCAAGAAAACGTCTGATTCCATCACAATTGAGTTAAATGATATTTCCAAAGAAATATTAGAAAAATATTTAGAAATCGAAACAGAAATGGCGTTGCCAGTAATTTCAAATCAAAAAATTAATGAATATTTGAAAGAGTTGGGACGTTTAGCCGAAATAGATGAACCGATAAATCACACTTACTTTATCGGAAATAGTAGAAAAGATGACACCAAACCAAAATTTGAATATTTTTCTTCACATATTGGCAGACGTACATTTATTTGCCTTTGTATTTCAAAAGGAATTCCAATTCACGTCGTTATGAAATGGACAGGACATTCGGACTATCAATCGATGAAACCTTATATTGATGTAGTAGATTCCACAAGAGAAGTTCAAATGCAAAAACTTAACATCATATGAAAATATCTGAACACCTTGATACAACACTAAAATTAGAAAAATCACTAAATAATTTAAACAGAGATAATCTATCAAAATCTTTGATTGATAATCTATTTGAATATTCAAAATCTTTGAACGAAATTGAATTTAGTGAATTATTTGAACACAAAAGACCTGGTTTAATTTACAAAGAATACAAAAATTCCATACAGAGATTGAAATTTCTTATTCATTATAAAAAGGATGTTTTAGGATTTAATAAAATTTCAAATCTAATAGATAAAGAATCTGCGAAAGAAAAAAGCGAATGTGATTTTCACTATAAGCAATTACGTGAAATTAGTTCAGAAGAAAGAGAACTGAATTCCAAATTAGAAAGTTGGGCTTACAAATATGCCAATGATTCAATTGAAATTAAGCAATTAAATGATGAATACGAAATAGTTAAGAAAAAATACAACAATGAACAAAATATTAGTTCTTCTTTGTATCAAAAATGGGAATCTAAAAAACGTGGTTTGTCTTATCTTTTAAACATTAATCCTATTGAAATTACCAATCAAATTAATGAGATTGAAAATCAACTTTTAAGACTTGATCATTTCGAGAAATATTCCGAAAAATTGTTGAAAGAAGAAAGATTGGTTTATTTTATCCATAAAATTTTTGTCGAATTAAAATTAATCAAGCATATCGGCTATGTGGAATTTTCTAATCAACTATTAGAAAGTAAAATAATGACATTGGAAAAAGAGCAAAAAAAAGACAGAAATATCGCTTATGCAATCAATTGCATTGCAAATGAATTTATTTTACCTGAATCAGCCACTAATTGGAAAAAAGATATGGTAGATTATTTTGAAATAAAAGATTTTGAAAAGAAAATCAATCCTTCTGAAGAAAATAAAAACGAAATTGACAAGGAAATTGACGACATTATTTCTCTCGCAAAAATGAACTCCTTTTAATCTCATAAAATTGATTAAAATCAATAAACATTTCAAAAAATCACATTTTGACACACTTAGAATTTTATAGAATCTCAAAATAGTTTAAAATATTATAATTTATTGAAAATCAGCACAAATAATTGTGCTGATTTTTATTTTGAATTTTTCTGAATTTCAAAAACTTCCAAATTTTGTATCAGAAAATTTTAAAACAATGGATACACAAAATTTATTATCAAAGCCTATTTGGCAAATGACGGGGGAGGAATTTTTGACACTAACAAAAACAGAAAACCAGAACAAAACAGAAAAGATTCAGTCTGAATCATCAGCGAAAGCAAATCCAAAATTGGTTTATGGTATTCGTGGAATTGCAAATCTTTTTGATTGTTCTATTGCAACTGCAAATCGAATTAAAAAAAGTGGTGTAATTGATGGGGCAATTTTCCAACGAAACAGAACCATAGTCGTAAATGCAGACGAAGCCCTCAAATTATTTAATGACAGTGAGAAAAAATAAAACTCAGGTTATTCATTAAAAAAAATCAGGCTGTTAAACTGAAGTAGATGGGAAAAGCTCAAAAACGGTATCAAACAGAAGCAGGTTCAGTCACGGTCTTTGATAAGGTCATCAAATATCTGAACCAAAAATACAAAGTCCGGTACAATGAAGTTGCTTTAGAATTTGAAATCCGTACCGAAAATGAAGATTGGGACGAACTCAATATCAATTCCTTGTTTATTGAGTTGATTCAATTTGGGATTAATATCACTTTGAATAAGTTGGAGATTTTGCTGAAAAGTCATTGGATAGAGAAATACAATCCGATTGAAAATTACTTTAAAAATCTACCAAAATGGAACGGTGAGAATCATATTCAAAAGTTAGCAAATTACATCACGACAACCGATAATGCATCGTTTCAAAATCATTTTGAAAAATGGTTAACGAGAGCGGTTTTGTGTTCACTAAAGAAAGGGTACGTCAACAAACAATGTTTCGTTTTGTTCAATACCAAACAAAATTCTGGAAAGACAAGTTTTTTGAGATTCCTGATTCCAACCGAATTAGAAAAATATTATACCGAAGATATTGGAATTGATAAAGATGGATTGATTTCTCTTTGTAAATCTTTGATTATCAACATTGATGAACTTTCGGTGATGTCTAAAATTGATGTGAATACGCTGAAATCCTTTATTTCCAAAAATACTATTAATGCAAGATTACCTTACGACAGAAAATCGTCATTAATGCACAGAACGGCTTCTTTTTGTGGTTCCACTAATCGTTCTGATTTTTTAACCGATGAAACAGGAAGTGTGCGTTGGCAAATTTTTGAAGTGTTGGAAATTGATTTCAATTATTCTAAGGAAATCAATATTAATCAAGTTTGGGCTCAAGCATATTTCAATGCTTTTGAAAGAAAAAACTACAATCCGGAACTCACTGCTGAAGACATTCTGGAAAACGAGAAACGGAATGAAAAATACAAACAAATCAGTTTGGAGCAGGAAATTATTATCACTCATTTTGAAAAATCTGAAAATAAAAATGAATTCCTCACTGCAACTGATATTATGTTGGCGATGAATAATGCTTTGGGAGTTCGGTTAAACATTATAAAAATCGGAAAAGCATTAACGGTTTTAAATTATGAACGGATAAAACATTCCAAAAGACAAGTCTATGGTTATGTAATCAAACGAAAAATCGAAGAATCAAAAAACGAATAGTAGCAAATCGACTTACCTCAATTACCAACTTACCTAAAATCTTTTAAAACTATTATTAATAAAGGTTTTTCTAATAAGGTAACATTAAAATTTCTTCTTACCTAAGTTACCAATTTATAAACTTTGAAAAGGTAAATAGGTAGAAAAAGGTAACTGACAAAAATTAACCAAAACTCTTTCTAACAAAGACTTTGGTAGAAAGGTAAGAAGATTCTGAAAAAACTTACAAAACTTTAAAATATTAAAAAAATGAACTGTAAAACCGCAAACGAAAATATTAATATTAGAGAGATTTTGGATAGTTTTTCTCTTTTTCCAAGCAAAGAAAATTTGAAATCAGCATTTTATTTTGCTTTTGACCGAAAAGAACGGACACCAAGTGTAATCGTCAATTTTGGAAAAAATACAGCTTTCGATTTTGGAACTGGCAAACAATACGATAATGTTTCTTTGGTTCAAGCCATTAAAAAGTGTTCGGTTTCTGAAGCATTGGAATATCTGAGACAATTTGAATTTTCAAGTTTTGATAGAAATGACAATTCGAAAAATAAACAAAATTCTGATAAAAAGTCAAAAACCAATTATGAGATTTTGGAAATTAAAAATGTAGAACGTTCTTCACTTTTGAGTTATTTAAAATCCCGAAATCTGGAAAGTCAAAAATCGGATTTAAAGGAAATTTATTATTTGCTTCATGACAAAAATTACTTCGGACTTGGTTTCAAAAACAATTCAAGCGGTTACGAAATCCGCAATAAATATTCAAAAATCTGTCTCGGAAAAAAGGATATTTCTACGATTAAAAACGGAAGTGAAACGTTGAGAATTTTTGAAGGATTTACGGATTATTTATCATTCAAAATTTTGGAAAAATCACTCGAAAAAGAACCTTCGGATTACCTGATTTTAAATTCGGTTTCTATACTTTTCAAAGCTAAAACTGAACTTGAAAACCATCAAAAAGTTGAACTCTATTTTGATAATGATGAAGCTGGAAATTTGGCAACCGAACAATTAATCAATCTACATAAAAATATCACAGACGAACGTTTGCTCTACAAAAATCACAAAGATTTGAATGCGTTTTTGATGAATAATGAAATTAAAGAAGAACGTCGTCCAAAATATGGCAGATAGTGAGTGGCAAAAAGTACCCAATGTTTACAAAAAGCGTGGACGCTAATTGTAAAATTGGAACTTTTTGGTTTTTTCCTATCGTCAAAAACGTCTTGAAAAACAAACTGAATGTTGATAAATAATAAATACACAAAAATATGGAGAATGATTTTTTGAAAAGTTTTGTCCTGAAAGTCTCCCGTGAGCAGGAACAAAAAAAAGAGACGGAAAAAAGGAAACAATACTTCCGTGAACTCGGAAAAAAAGGAGGGCTGAAAAAGAAAAGTGCGAACCATCTTTTACGAGTTGTTTCCGTGCGATTTACCGAAAAGGAATTTAAGTTTCTGGAGGACGAAGCTAATAAATACAGTTTGAAAATTTCGACCCTTCTTCGAATGGTAGCAACAAAAGAGGAGTTGAAAGCTAAGGAATTTGAAACTGATAAAATCCTTTTGGAATATGGCAATAACTTTATCCGAATCACCAACCTTTTGCGAAATTCCGAATGGTCTGCTTTTGAAAATAAAAAAAATATCCTGCTGGAAATCGAAACCGTTTTGACATTGATAAAACAATACCTCTATCAAAAGATTCACGAACGGGAGAATCTGATGAATGAAGAATTATGAATAATTCGGCAACAACAAGACTGATTTCCAAAATCGCTTTGGAATACAACGGAACTGACAAAGGAACGGCGAAGATGCTTGGAACAAACAATCTTCTCGGAAGCAGTCCTGAAGAACAATTTTTGGAAATGAAAGCAATAGCAAAAAGAAATTCCAATGTCAAAAAATGGGCTTTGACAGGTTATATCTCACCACCAAAAGAAACAGGCGACCAACTTTCTGATGCAGAACTGGCGAAAATCACGATACAGGCTCTTGCAAAAGTCGGAGTTTCGGAAAACAACCAATATCGCTTGGATGTCCACAATTCTACGAAACAAAAGCATATTCATTTCGTGGTAAACCGGATTGACACTTTTGGAAAATGTACGGTCAAATCCCACAATATCGGGGAGAATTTCGGTAAGGCTGTAAGGGAAATCTGTAGAGATTTGGGTATAAAGACAGACATCGAAACAGGCATTGATAAAAGAAATGAGATGTATGAGAATCTGGTTGCCAGTATCGGAAATTCTAAAAATTTTGAAGAGCTGGTTTTGGAAATGTCGAATCGGGGTTATTTGGTTTCATTGTCGAGCAATGTCAAGGTCGGGATTTCGGGAATGAGAATCGTTCTTAAAACAGATATCAACGATGAAACCTCACGTCAGTATAAAGCAGGATACAAGCTTTCGGAAATTACTAGCAAGCTGAAAATATCGGAAATAAAGAAAATCTTTGAAGATAAAACAAAACGCTCGGAACAATTGAAAACATCAAATGATTCGGAATTTCTTAGACAAAATAAACGGAATGAGGATTTGAGAAATAATGAAATGAAAATAGAGAACAATAAAAAATTTAAACGTTAAAAATTATGGACAATACACAAAAAGACGGAATGGAGATTTTGAATCAAGTTATAGAATCCTGTAAAGCAAATATTGAATCTAACACAGAAACTAAAGCTTCAGTTGAAGATTATATGAATGTATCTTCAGAACTTGAACAATCTGTATCGGCTTTGATAAATATAATCGATGAAACATCAAGAACTTATCAAAAAGAAAATGAAATATTTAAGAAAACCGTAAGTCAAATCCCGAAAATAATTATTGCGGAATTATCTCAGCAAAGTATTGAAGCTTTACGAAAATCGAATCTTGTTTGGGGTATTTTTGGTGCAATTTTACTGTCATTTTCGACAATTCTAATAAGTGGAAATCTTGCATTCAAATGGTATTCCGAAAGTATCCGTTCCAAAAGCGAGCTTAGAGAGGAAATCCTTTCCGAATTTGAAAAGGATGGAAAACTGCTATATCCTAAAGACGACATTCAAAAATTAGAAAACAACACCGAACTTGTACAAAAATGGATTAATAAAAACCCGAAAGATGCGGAGAAATTCCTGAGATTCAAAGATGGTTACGAAGCTAAATAGGTCTATTGTCTTTATTTTTTTTAAAGTTTGGAAAACAAAATAGTAAGTGGGTTGGAAAATATTAAAAATAAACAGAACCAAAAGAGTAGATTAAAACGGTAAATATTTGAAAATTTATTCTTAATAGTCTTAAATCATACATAATAATTTATATAAAAATTGCACAATTAAAAATTTATTTTAAATTTGCTATAGTCAAATTTTATAAAAAAATATTATGAATGCAGAAAATTTTACTCAACTAGATCAAGAAGTTGAAAAAAATGAATTATTAGAAAATTTCCAAATGGAAGAATTGGAACAAAGATTTGAAATGAAGGCTTGGGACGTAAGTGTATCTGCACCTACAATGTTTGATGCTGGTGAAACAATTGAAACCAATACTACTGCCGTTGGAGGTAGTGCCACTTGGACATTTTAAAAAGTAACAGCTAATACAATCTATGTATTAGCTGTTTTTATATTTCAATTTTTATGAGAGTAGTTTTTTTTACAACAATTTTGTTGATATCCTCACAAATTAACGCACAGTTACTTCCAAAGTATACTGATTCTCTTAAATATAAAAAAGATACTGCAATATTAGGATTAAGCAACAAAAAAGAAATAGTAATAGATTTTAAAAAACCACAAAAAAAGAGTGGTTTTAATTTTTCTCTTGGAAAAGAAAAAGAAGTTATTTACAGAGATAATTTTACAAATCGGATTTATTTTCAAAATGGATTTGATAGAACATTAATATATCAAAGAGATAATACAACTAAATGAAGTCCATATTATTTTTAATAGCCTATTTGGGGTTATCATTACAATTTTATTTTCCTCAAAATATCAAAGTAAGAATTATTGATTCTGAAGAAAACAAACCTCTTCAAAATGTTAGAATTATGTCTGATAATGTGGTGCTGTATAGTAACGATGATGGGGAAGTAGAACTAAAAAATGATAAGAAACCACTGAATATTTTTGCTCAAGGATATGAAGAGTTAACATTGGAGTCTTTAACTCCTATTATAAAATTAAAGCCATTATATAAAGATATTGAAGAGGTGAAAATATCCAAAATAGATATAAGGCAAATGTTTCAAAATGCTTTAAAAGATTATCTAAGCATATATTACAGTAAGCCCTCTCTATATCAATCTACAATAAAGCAAAAAGGTTATATTGATGGGAAAATGATTAACCTTTTAATAGCCAATATTGACATATGGGCTTTAGCAAATGCCTATAATTTTAAGGCACAAGATAATGTCGACTCTTTTGTCCAAATCGGCTTTAACAACATTAAATATTTTAAAACTAAAGTATCTTCTAATGATTATCCCTTTAATACAGATATTCAAATAACTCCCAAAAACTTTATTCAGAAGTTATTTTTTAATAGTGAAATTATTGGTTTTTTAAATGATACAAAAAATAGTGTATTTGTTTCAAAAATACTTTCAGAAAACCAGAACATTCAAATTATTTATTTTGAAACAAAAGATGAAATAAATACATATAAAGGAAAATTTACATATAGCAAAACAGACAAAGTCATTAGTAGTTTTGATCTTTATATAACAAATATGTCTCAGTCGTTCAAGAACAAGAACAAACGAGGAGAAGCTTACGAAGGTGTAGCCACTTCAAATAATATCAAATATGATTTTTATAAAAAAGACGGAAAATATCTACCAGCTTTAGTTTATACCGAAATTAAAGGTTATGCGCTATACAAAGAAAAAAAGTATCCCGTTTCATTTATTCAAGAAATAAATTTTCAAAAATTTTTAGAATCAGATAAAAAAGGATTGAAAAATAAAATTGATTTAAATAAAAATCTAACCGAAAATATTGCTAATAAAGAGATTAAAGAAAATAATACTTTACTTTCCAAAGAAGAACAGAAATTTATTGATGAGCCATAAAAAGAAATCTCCAGAATTTTACGAATATTATCCTAAACTATTTCACGATTATTTTCCAGATATAGATAAGGTGACAATAGACCTGCTTTCAAAAGCAGGCTTTTATTTTTATCAATCTATTTTGCAATTAGATGCTGTTATTGATAATCAAGAAAATCATAGAATATTTAATGTTTTAGATTTACAAGAGAATGCAATAAAAATTTTATCCACAATATATGAAGATGGTAACAATTTTTGGAATCTTTGGGAAACAAGAAAAAGAGAGTTTCGCAAGGCAATATCATTAGAAAAAAACCTTTGGAATAATCCAAGTGAAGAGAATTATAATAAAGTTGCAGATATGAAATCTGCCTTTGGAAAAGTAGCTATTGATAGTTTATTTATTTTTTCAGAAAATAGTAACAATAGCGAAATTTATAATTTACTGCTCGAATCTCATAAATATTTTTCGATAGGGTTTCAATTATATGATGATATTATAGATTTCACAGAGGACTTTAACAAAAAACAATTTAATTGGGCGGTATATGAATTATCCAAAACATTAGACTTTTCCAAATATAAATATGATGTAAATATTTTAAATAAGTTGTTTTATATAGATGGAACAAGTGTTATTCTTTTTGAAAAATCAATTTATTATTTGGAGAAGGCTAAAAAAGTAATTGAAAAATTGCCACCGGATAGTTTGTGGCTGGATACAATCTGCGACTTTGAAAAAACAATTCTTCAAACCAAGGATTCAGTTAATGGTTATGTCAAAACAATAGAAGAAAAAGCAAATACAAAAAGAAAATTAATTCAAGAAGATTACTTTTTTGATTTTAATAAAGTCACAATAGACTTTTTTTTTAAAGGCTTGCAATTCATTAAGAGTGATTTTCTTCAAAATTATGTTGATTTAAAGCATTTTATGTATTTAGGAGGTATGGAAGGATTCGAGAATGAAATTGATATCCATTCTTCAGATACTTTTCAAAGAGCATTATTGAATGATTGTTTGTTGGAAATTGCACATTCTTTTAATCTTAATCTTCAAGTTTTTATTGAAAAAGAAAATCAATATATAGAAGGAAGACAAAATAAGGACAATATTGGAGCTTGGTCTTATTTTCCAACTGTTCAGGAAATAGCAGCAGATATTGACGATCTAGGGCAAATTATGCAACAGTTTATCAAAACAGGAAATGGGAAATTGGTAGATAAATATTGTATAAAAGCAATTAGTATTGCCGTATCTGAAAGAACACAGCCTAGTGGTGGAATAGAAACTTGGATTCTTCCTAAAGTAAATCTTACTGAAAAACAGAAAAAACAGGATTTATTCAATTCTACCAAATGGGGAAAAGGGGCAGATGTGGAAGTTGTAGCCAACTTTGTATATGCTTTAACCTTATTAGATTCAGAAAAATACAAGTCCACCATAGAAAAAGCAATCAAGTATATTATTTCAGAGCAAAAAGAGCAAGGGTATTGGGAGAGCAGATGGTACTATGGTAAACTTTATGGTACATATGTTTGTCTGAGGTTGCTTAATGAGTTTCCTACACAATATGGAGCTGTCAAGCAGAAAATAAAAGACTTTTTGATTGGTTTCCAAAATGCTGATGGAAGTTTTGATGAGAATCAATATAAAAATTTGTCAACTTCTTTTGCTATTTTTTGCATGAATTTATTAGAGTTTCCTGAACTTGAGAAAATGAAAAATAGCGCACAACAATTTTTAATAGAACATCAGCATGAAAATGGTAGTTGGAAGGCGGAAAATTTTATTAAACCTAAAGCCCATGAGCCTTACAAAAGTAAGACGCTTACTACTGCTTACGCATTAAAGGCTTTACTATAATGGAGGAAAGCCCTGTATATAAACTATCATCAGATATTGAATTTTCAAAATTCAATGAAAGTGAATATTTACTGCATAATGTAAAACTTAATAAATATACTAAACTGAATCAGAAATACTATGATTTATTAAGTTTAGCAGATGGGAGCAGAACAGTATCACAAATTAATATGGATTTTCAAAAAAGCCATAAAGTACCTATTTCAGATTCACAAATTATATTGCTTTTTGGTCAGCTAAAACAGTATGGAACTTTTGGTCACGATGATTCAATAAAAGAACAATCAAAAATTCCGGACTATATAAAATATGGTTTCATTTTTCTTAAACCAGAAGTAATTTCAACAATAGTTCCCTTCTTGAAACTATTGTTTGTCAGGAAAGTTTTTTATTCGGTTATTTTTTTTTCAATCATTATTTTTGGATATAGTATTTATACAAATTATTATAATAATCCGACTCTCAACTCTAATACTTTTGTGCCATATTTTATATTGCTACTTTTTATAAGTACTATTTTTCATGAGCTGGGACATGCAAGTGCATCCCATTTTTTCAAGGCAAGACATGGAGGAATTGGCTTTGGTTTTTACTTGTATTTCATACCAGCATTTTTTGCAGACGTGACGGATATATGGAGATTAAGTAAGTGGAAAAGAATTATAGTAAATAGTGCAGGTATTTATTTTGAAATTATTTTTTGCTTATTACTATTAATTATTGGTTTTTTTATAAAATATCATATACTGGAAATTTTGGCATTGGCTATTTCAGTAAAAGCATTATACAATCTAATCCCATTTTTGCGAGCTGATGGATATTGGATATTGTCAGACTTGTTGAACAAGCCTAATCTTAATTTCCATGCCATGAACAACTTAAAATTGATTCTATTATCTACTTTTAAAAATGAAAAGTCTATACTAACGAAAAAGGATTATCTTATTGCTTTATATGGGGGCTTTAACATTGTAATGATAGCTCTGTTTTTCTATTATCAAATATTTTTAAATTGGTATTCAATTATAAATTTTCCCATAACAATTTATAAAATAGTTATCTCAATCTTTCAATGGAAGTTTAATTTAAGCTTTAATGAATTATTCAAACTATTATCAGTCTTAATTTTTTACATTATAAGTGTCAAGATAATTTTAGGAATAATGAAGAGATAATTATTGTTTTTCAAACACACTAAATAATTGCACAATTTAAAGTTATAGAATTGACTTTTAAAATGAAATTTCATATAGAAAAATTAGCACCTAAATTAGCACCCGAAAATTAAAAAGCCTATAAACACGTTGTTTATAGGCTTTTTTTGCGGAGAGTGAGGGAAAGTAACTGCCTTAGTAGGAGCTTCCGGAAGTTGTAAACCACCATAATGAAATTGCTTCTTAAATTTTACAAACCTGTTAAGGGAAGTATCTTTTACAACTATGATGATTTAGAGATCATCTCACCGAAAAGTTTGAGAGAGAATTGTGGCGTAGTGATGCAGGACGGGTATATTTTTTCGGATACTATCGAAAGAAATATTGCAACAGGAGATGAAGAAATTAATAGGGAAAGATTACAAAATGCTACAAAAATAGCCAATATAGAAGGATTCATCGACAGTATTCCTTTAGGATATAACACCAAAATCGGAGCATCAGGAAATGGAATTTCAGGAGGACAAAAACAACGTATTCTGATTGCACGTGCCGTTTATAAAAATCCACATTACATCTTTTTTGATGAAGCAACTTCGGCATTGGATGCGGAAAACGAAAAGACAATTCATGACAACTTACAATCGTTCTTTAAAGGAAAAACAGTCCTGATTATAGCACATCGCCTTTCAACTGTAAAAAAAGCCGACCAAATCATTGTTCTAAAAAATGGACAAATTGTAGAACAGGGAAATCATCAACAATTGACAGCAAATAAAGGTGAATATTATAATCTTGTAAAAAATCAATTGGAATTAGGAAGCTGAATAAACTGTCTTGATTTTATAATTATGGCGTCTTGATTCATAAATCAATACAAAATAAGGGCTAAATCATTTTAGAAGAAGAAATAAATCAAAACCCTGTAAGTTAAAACTCACGGGGTTTTTAATTATGTTTCCTAAAATATCTTGAAATATCAAAAAAATAAAAAAGCCAATTTTACATTGCTTTTGGCTGTAAAATTGGCTGTAATTAATTTAAATCACTGATTATCAAGTGATATTGTAGACCCACAGGGATTCGAACCCCAGATGACTGCACCAAAAACAGTAGTGTTACCGCTACACCATAGGTCTGTCCTTTATTGTGGTGCAAATTTAGAGCTTTTTTCTGAACTTCCAAATAATTTTTAAAAAAAATTGCATAATTTTATAAAATAAATTTTCGCTAAGCCTAATGTTAATCGACCTTTCCAAACCTTTATCCAATCAAGGAACACCATCTAACGAATTTGAAACCAAAGTTTTAGACTTCATAAAAGAATGGTTTTCGAACTCAAAAACAGTAAAAATTCAGAGTTCTGGTTCTACCGGGATTCCAAAAGTTTTTGAGGTAGAAAAATCAAAAATGCTGAATTCTGCAGAGGTGACTTGCGATTTTTTAGGATTGAAAGAAGGAAACATCGCATTAATCTGTCTCCCGATAGAATATATCTCAGGGAAAATGATGGTCGTAAGAAGTATTCTAAGAAATTTAAAGTTGAAAATCGCTGAACCTTCCACGAATCCACTGCAAAACTTCAACCAAGAAATCGATTTTTGCGCAATGACACCTTTGCAGGTTGAAAATTCATTAGACAAACTTCATCTCATCAAAAACCTCATTATCGGTGGTGCATCCGTTTCCGAAACTTTGAAGAAAAAAATTCAGGAATCAGGAATCAAGAATCAGCAATCAAAAATTTTTGAGACTTATGGAATGAGCGAAACACTTTCTCACATTGCTTTGAGACAGATTTTTCCGAATCAGGCAGATTGGTTCACGGTTTTTGAAGGCGTTGAAATTTCCTTGGACGAGAGAGATTGTCTGAAAATTTTTGCCCCAAAATTGAATTCAGAAGAGTTGCAGACAAATGATTTGGTCGAAATTAATGATAAAAACCAATTCAGATTTCTCGGAAGATTAGATAACGTCATCAATTCCGGAGGCGCAAAGATTTTCCCCGAAGAACTGGAAAAACTAGTCAAACAAAACATTCCAAATGAAGCTATCTTTCTCGGAATTGAGGATGAAAAACTCGGACAAAAATTAATTCTGATAATCGAAGGAGAACATGACGAAAATATAAAATCTAAAATTCAAAATTTAGAATTTCAAAAGTCATTTCATAAACCAAAAGACGTTATTTTTGTAGAACAAATCCCAAGAACACCAAACGGAAAAGTGAGCCGGCTGGAATTGAAAAAATTAATTGAGAAATGAAAAACTTCACGTCCGAAATCAGCTACAAAACTTCCCGCTCTTCCGGCGCTGGCGGACAAAACGTGAACAAAGTGGAAACGGCTGTGACGGCGATTTGGAACGTTTCGGAAAGTTATTATTTCTCGGACGATGAAAAGCTGAGAATCTCGGATAAACTAAAAAACCGCATCAATTCCGAAGGTCTTCTGCAAATGACTTCCTCAGAAAGCAGAACGCAACTCGCCAACAAAAAAATAGTGACCGAAAAGATGCTGGAAATGGTAGAAAAATCACTCTTCATCCCAAAGTACAGAGTCAAAACCAAACCTTCAAAACGCCAAGTTCAAAAGCGAATCGACAACAAAAAGAAAATTTCTGAGAAAAAAGACAACAGGAAATTTAAATTTTAAAATCCGACAATTCTTCTATTTCTTTATTGATTTTCTGAGAATATTCTAGCTGTTTATCACGAATTCTCCCGTGATTCGTCACCGTTTCATAATCCTGCTGATAA
Source organism: Chryseobacterium sp. TB1-D10 (assembly GCF_059803555.1). Taxonomy (NCBI): domain Bacteria; kingdom Pseudomonadati; phylum Bacteroidota; class Flavobacteriia; order Flavobacteriales; family Weeksellaceae; genus Chryseobacterium; species Chryseobacterium sp. TB1-D10. Next base: position 161,754 of record NZ_JAPFHB010000009.1, read on the forward strand.
GTTTTGTAATCATCATAAATTCTCTCATAATATTTCTGCAAAGATTTAGTATCCAAACTTTTATCACTTATTATTTTCCTAAATCTCCTTGCAAACAACTCAGCAATATCAAAATGACTTTGCTCGTGCATCAGAACATTATCCGTCTTATGTTCCGGATGCGCCCAGGATTTGGACGGAATAAAAAACGATTCAATCTTAACTTGTTTATCCGTGAATTTCTTAGTCGGACTATCCAGCAAATAGGACATTCCACAATAGGTTGTAGCTGCGGCTTGAGAAGTATTCGGCTTAGTCTGGGACTGAAAATCCGGCCACTCCAACTTTCGGTTTTCGTTCCAGAATATTTTGTCCTGAGCCTTCGTAAATCCTAAAAAAAAGATGAAACCAAGCAGCAAAAATTGTTTTATCATAACGATTAGATGATTTTTTTCTTCAAATGTTAATTTGTTACCATAAAACTTGTATTTTTACCTCCCTGCATTTTTAAAAAATGGAAAAAGAAATAAAAATCAATTTTGAAGTAATCCCGAGTTACGAACAGCTCAACGATATAGAAAAAACGCTTTTCGACAAAGCCAAATCCATCCGCGAAAATGCCTATGCGCCCTACTCCAATTTCTTCGTCGGATGTGCGCTTCTTCTGGAAAATGGCGAAATTATTACGGGAAGTAATCAGGAAAATGCAGCTTATCCATCAGGTTTGTGCGCAGAAAGAACGACCATTTTCTGGACATCTGCCAATTATCCGGATACTAAAATCAAAAAAATATTCGTGATTGGCGGCCCAAAAGACGTTTTGAGCTCCACACCAATTCCACCTTGTGGAGGATGCAGACAATCAATCTTGGAGTACGAAGCCAAACAAAAAGAAAAAATCGAAATCTATTTTGCATCGCCAAACGGAGAAATCATCAAGACAAAATCTGTAAGAGATTTGCTTCCCTTCTCGTTTGACGGGACTTTCTTATAATTTTTAAGAGCAAGACGATTGGTCTATCGTAGGACCTAACTCACCTGCTGTCCACTATATCTTTTTTTGCCTCGCCTAAGCCAGACAAAAAAAGGATGCCGTTCCCATCAGGGCTATGTTGAGGATTTGTACTTCTTTTCACTTTTTTTGATACTGGGTTTTCAATCCATTATCATTAAAAAACTTTTCCAATTCAGGATAAATATATTCACAAGACTCTCGCCAATCAAAAAATTTATTTGGAGAAGTTTCTACACCGCCACACTCAAAACAAATCTCCATTATCTCAAATATTTTATCATTCTCGTCATAAAATATCACGGCATTTCTGGGAAAGAAACAGCCTGACTGAGACCGCATATTAATATAATATTTATTGCAGGTATTAAAAAGAATATGAGTTAGTTGCGAAATTTCATTCAGATTAAGTGTCTTTGACTCCTCCACTTCTTTTTCGGACTGTGTTTCAATAATATCTCGAAAGTCTATAGACATTGGCCGATTGTAGAACTCATTCAGCTTTAAAGAATCTTCTTTTGTTTTTGCAGGAGGCTGCGCTGGTTGTGAATAAGTTTGTTTTGCAAATTGTAGATTATAAGAAACAATTTTTATTTTTGAAGCTTTGTTAAAAGGATAATTTTTAATTCTCAGTCCTAATGATATAGGTCTGTAATCCTTATTCAATTTTCCTTCAGATGAGATATAATAATCCAATTCTGCAATTGGATTTTTTTTATAATTGCTTCTTTTTTTTTGTCCAAAAATAAAAATTGAACAAAATATAAATAGTAAAACTGAAAATTTTCTCATTATTTCAAATCTCAAAAATTCTACTTTCCTCATCAATCCTTTTCACAACACTTTCTGTACGTTCTTTGTGCGTATCTGTAATGAAGATTTGCCCAAAGTTTTCCTTGTTCACCAACTCAATCAATTGAGAAACTCTGGTATCATCAAGCTTATCAAAAATATCATCAAGTAAAAGAATTGGCGATTTTCCCGTCAATTCTTTGATTCGATTAATTTGAGCCAATTTCAATGAAACCAAAAAAGATTTCTGCTGACCTTGAGAACCAATCCTTTTAATCGAATTTCCATTCATTTCGAAAATCAAATCATCTTTGTGGATTCCTTTGGAAGTGTAAGTCAAAACCCTGTCTTTATCAATTGAACTCGACAAAAGCTCCTGAAAAGTACTGTCTGAAAGATGAGATTCATAAACCACTGAAACCTTTTCTTTTCCACCAGAAATGATGTCGTAGTAGTGCTGAACAATCGGATTCATTTTCTCTATAAATTCCTTTCTCTTCTCAAAAATCCTTGTTCCAAAGTTCGAAATCGGGTCATTATAAATCTCTAAAGAATCATTATCGAAAGTTCTGTTTTTAGCAAAATATTTTAACAAAGCATTTCGCTGCTGAATAGTTTTCTGATATTGAATCAAATCAAAAAGATAAACAGAATCTGTCTGAGAAATCATTGCATCCAAGAACTTCCTGCGACTTTCCCCGGAATCTGAAATCAAGTTGGAATCGTACGGCGAAATCATCACACTCGGCAAATAACCAATGTGGTCTGACAATCTGTCGTAAGCTTTGTCGTTTTTTTTGATGATTTTTTTGGATTCTCTCGGATGCAGGATTTTGATAATATCTTCTTTCTCTTCATTCTGAATTTCGGATTCAATGGAAAAAAAATCTTCTTCGGATTTGATATTATTAAGGTCTGAATTTCCTAAAAAACTCTTTCCAACAGACAGATAATGAAGCGCATCCAAAATATTGGTTTTCCCTACGCCGTTATTACCTACGAAACAATTGATTTGTGGCGAAAAGTCAAATGAAACCTCGGAGTGATTTTTGAAATTAATGAGTGATAGTTTGTTGATGATCATAATCCTTAAATATTTTCGAGTGCTTCAGGATTTTGATGGTTTTCCCAAAATGAAATGATTGAAATGGTTTCTTTTTCGATATTATAAATCAAACTATAATTTTTAAACACTAACATTCTTACAGTTTCATTAATAGTTTTCTTTTCAGAAAATGGTTGCAACTTTAATTGATTGGTTTTCTCTTTGATGACGAGTCTTAACTTTTTAGAATAAGAATTGCTTTTGTTTCTATTGTTCCAATATTCGAAAATCTCATCTCTTTGTTTCTTTGTAAAATGGGTCCATTCGACTTTTATTTTAGCCATTCTTTATCCATTTTATCCATTTCCTCCTCTGTGTAAACCTTTCCATTTTTCACATCATCCATTCCTTGTTCTATCATCTTCAAAACATAATCTGGAAGAACGACTTTCTCTACCTTAAAATACTCATCAACTTCCTCTTCCGTCATTGGTCTTTCGGATTCGTAGATGGATTCTGGTTCTGCGACGATGTTGTTGGACTTACTTTCAAAATTTTTCAGAAGTGAGGACAACAAATAATAATTCTGGGATTCGCAGATTTTCTGAATCAGTTTTAATTTAATATCGTTGATATTTTCCATCACTCAAAATTTATGTAAAGATAAAAAAACGGTTTTAGAATTAATTTTAAATCAAAAAAGAATTGAAAAATTCAGTAACATTTTCTGAACCACAAAAGACACAAAAGTTATATTTGATTTTAGCTATTCAAAAGTGTAAAAAAGCGTTTGCGTCGAAAAATATTTTTTTAATTATCGTGAATTTTCTTTTGTGACTTTTGTGGTGAAATCTAATTTCCAAAATTAACAAAATGAGGAATATCCGCTCCGAAACCATTTAGTGGTAAAACGTTATTGCGATTGCTATTAAAATCAAAAACAGAATTATTATCAAATGGAACCCGAGGATAATAAGTAAACGAAATCTGAATCCTGTTGAACACCAGATATGGATTATTAATCAAAACACCAATTCCTATTTTTGTATTGGCTGTCGTTCTAAGCAAATTGTCTTCCGGCATTCCCAACCATCCAACTGCTGTTGTAAGATAAGGACTGAAATGGAAATTTTTCCAGGTTTTATTTACAAATAGCTGAAGCTGATATCTCAAAACCAACTTTTTAGTTCCTATATAGTCTGCGTTATAAACAGGAAATTCATCTGATGCAGAAAGATTGATTCTGTCTTTATAAGAATAATTGTGCTGTGGATTTCCAAGTGCGAGAGTTGGAGAAAAAAAATGTCGGACTTTAGCAAATTTCCAGTCCATCAGATTGGTAAAATAAGTTCCATCAAACCGGAAAGATTCTCTATTTTGACTATCCTCATTGAAGAATCTTCCAAACTGTGCTTTCACACTGAAGTAACCAATCTTGGTAAAATCTCCGTAAGCGCCCGAAACGCCAACGTATGGCATAACTTCTTTACTTCTTGATAAAAGTCCGCCCGTCAAGCTGAAGGAATTTCCGTACGAAATATCCTCAGGCAATTCATATTGAAAAATATTTTTCTCTACAGAGAATTTCCTCTGAATAAATCCCGCTGAAGCCAGGAAACTATTGTAGGACTGGAAATAATCAAACTGGTCAATTCCCGGACTGTCTTTGTATTGATAATTCTGAAAACGTCCTATAAATGCGATGTTGCTGGAAACCCTTTCCTCAGGATTTGCAGAAACAGGAATCTGATATCCACCCCACAAATCCTGACTATAAACTTTGATTTGGACTTGTGGCAAAGCACTTCTGTCAACCATTGGCAAAGCCACATTCCGCATAAAATATTCGAAGGAGAAACCGCCGGCCCATTTTGTTAGAGGAGAGAAAAAATCTCTTCTTGCATTCACATTGATTCGTTCATTTCTCCAAAAATCCCGTTCTCCCAAAACCTGAGCGTTGATGTAGGAACCGAAAAGGTTGTAAGCCGTATAACTTCCCAAAAGATAGTCCTGATTTTGCTTGGAATCGTTTCTGTAAAGGAAATCGGCTTTGTGCCCCAAACCAAGAAAGTTTTCTTCTGTCACACCCATTCCGATTTTGCTTCCGGAGAAACTAGCGCGCGGTTTCAAACTCCAGGAGTCAAGAACTTGTACCACAACATCTATAGAATCTTTTGTCGATGTGCTGTCGGCAATCGTAATTTTGACTCTGTTTACAAAAGGCATTTCACGCAAAAGACGTTCAGATTCGTAAAGTTTTTGAGCATTATATTCTTCGCCTTTTTTGAAAAGCAAATAATTGTTGACTGTCGAAATTCTGGTATTGGAATGTAGATGATTTGTAAACCAGTCATACCAGCGGGACTTTTCCTTTTTTTCTTTGGTGTTATATCCAAACGGGTCAATCGTTTCTATTTTGATATTTCGTATATGTTTTCCGTCGTATGAGGCTTGCGTTTCTTTTTCAGTTCGGGTTTTCACAGAAACAGAATCCGCCTCACGCCGAAAGATGAAACGATGAATGAATTTAGTAAATTTTCTTTTGTCTGAGTACTTTTCAATCTTGTAATAGATAGAATCCTTTTTCTCTTTCTCCTGCGCAGACACAAAAGAAACACTACATAAAAACAAAATTAACGCAAAAATATTTTTATGCATCAGATTACAAATACTTCAAAAATTAATTAATAAAATCCTAATATCAATTTACAAGCCAATAAAGTAAAATTATAAACAAAGGCAATCCGCTACAAGATTCTACCCAAAAGGAAAAGTAGCTTTCCAGATTATCATTTTCCGAAAAATAAATCAGAATAAATGTAAAAACCGTTGTTATCAAAAAACTAAGAGCGAATTGTCCCTGCAGAAATATCAAACCTAACAAACAAGCAACGAAAACCAACAGATAAGCCAGATATTTTGTCTTCTGAACACCGATTAATATAGGGAAAGTAACCACACCATCACTTTTCATATCCCGAATATCAAAAGGCAAAACCAAAGCCGAAACAAAAAACCACGAAATCCAGAAAATCGACCAATTAAATTCCGGAAGAATAAGCCAGGAATTGATTAAGGCCCAGGTCAAACCCACATAAAAAATTTTTAGCAAAGGTATTCTCCTAATGAACTTTTCAAGAAAAAAAGAATTATAAAGCAAGCCCAAAACCACAATAATTGCCCATTTCAAGAGTCTGTATTCATTGTGATTTTTGAGAATGAGAATGACGCTGACAATTCCGCAAATACAATTGAAAATCAAAATCTTAAAGAAAATTTTCTTATCGCTTTGATATTTGGTGTAAAGATAACCGCTGAAATACGTGATGAAAATCAAAAGCAAAGTCGGCCATCGGAATATCTTTTGATCCAGCATAAAAAATATAGCCAGAAAAGTCCCCATCAATGAGACATACACCTGACTGTCAATCACATATTTTTTTGCTAAATTTAAAATCGACATTTTACTTTTAACAAATGTCCGAAAAATTGTTCTAAATCAATGAGATTTCGAAAGTGTTAATTTTTAAAAAAGATATTAATCTTTCCAACCTTTGATAAAATAATGCATCTTTATACAGTGAATCATTCACTAAAAAAAAATAAAAGTCATATATGAAAATCATTAAATCAGTCTCAGTTTTCTTGCTGATGCTTTTCTTCATCAACTTTTCGGCGCAGAATTACTACGATTCTCAATGGAAAAAAGTGGAAGAAAACTACAAGAAAGGAACTTACAAAAGTAATCTTCCGATAATTCTGGACATTCAAAACCAAGCGATGAAAGACAACAACGCCATCCAAATCATCAAATCTCTGAAAGCGGAATTCAGCATCCTGAAGCAAACGCACGATGACACGCAGAATGATGAAAACTCAAAATTCTTTTCGAAACTTCAGAGCACGAAAACCAAACTGAAAGGCGATGAAAAGCAATTGTTTCATCTTCTGACATTAGAATTCATCAATGATTATTACGATAACAATTCGTGGAAAATCAATCAGAAAACGAATATCGACAATCAAAATCTGTCACAAATCGAGACCTGGAGCAAACTGGATTTCAAGAATTTCCTTGCTAAAAACTATTCAGATTTGGAGAAAGAAGAATCGGTTTTGAAGAAAATTCAGACTCAGAAGTACAAGGACATTTTTGAGGCGACGGAAAATTTGGACTACTTCCCTACTCTTTCGGATTGGTCAAATTTCAATTACATCGAGTTTTTAAGAAATCAAAATCTGTTTACACCAAACGAACTGAAAGTCAATTCGAAGAAAATCAATGACATTTATGATTCGGAGATTTCGGCGAATTCTGGAAATTCAAAACTGTATTTCCAACATCAGAAAATCAACTATAATTGTGAACTGAATAATTGCAAAGATAAATTCGCTCAACTTGAAAAACTGGTTGAAGATGAATCTGTAAAAGGCGATTACAAAGTTTTGATTATCGATGAAATGATTGAGCTTCTTCAACAAAAAGACGATAACAAAACCGCTTTGGCTTGGGTCAATAAAGCGAAAGACCTTTATCCAAAATCGAAGTTCATCAATAATATTCTTAACAAAGAAAATGCGATAAAAAATCCGCAACTTAACTTATTTTATGAGAAAGAAACGCAACCGAACAAACCAATCCATATCGTTGCGGAAGGCAAAAATGTAAAGCAATTTTCACTCAATATTTATCAAGTAAAAGATGATTCGCAAGGTTTTCTGAATTACGTTTTTGATTCTTATAAAAATCCATTTTCTAAGGTTAAAAAATCTTTGGCAAGAAAAGATGAATTCAGTTTGCCAGCTTCTTCGGATTTTAAATCTCATAAAACATCTTTGGAACTGAAAGCGCTTCCAGCAGGGATTTATTTGGCGGAATATGTGGTTGAAAATTCGGTTCAGGGGAATTATTATTTCATAGTTTCTGATTCGAAAATTATCTTTTCCAAAAAAGATGATAACGATCCGAAAGCCACAATTCTCAAATTGGTTAATAATGAAAACGGAAAAGCTTTTATCAATGAAAACCTTGATATAATCGAATATGTAAGAGGAAAAGCAGTTACAAAATACACTTTAAAAACTGACAAATCCGGTAATTTCCAGTTTCCAAATTCTGCAAATCAGGAATATTACAGAAACTTCCTCGTGAAAAACGGAAACAATTTTTCGATGATCAATGTTTATGGTTACGATTACGGCAACCGAAACAAATCTGAAAATCAGGAAAGTGCACAGATTTTCCTCGACAGAAAAATCTACAGACCCGGACAAATCGTTTATTTCAAAGTAATTGCAACGGGCATCAACGGCGAAACTCAGAAAATAAAAACGCTGGAAAAAGTGAAGTTGAATATCACTTTGAACGACACCAACGGCGAAGAATTACAAACTTTGAAACTGACAACCAATCAATTTGGTTCTGTTAATGGAAGTTTTACTTTACCTAAAAATAAATTGAACGGGAATTTCAATATCGAAGTTGATAATGATGACGATGATGCCAGTTATAACATTAGTGGATACGCAGATTTTCAGGTTGAGGAATACAAACGTCCGAAATTTGAAGTGACTTTTGAACCGATAAAAGATGAGTACAAATACGGCCAAACCATTGAGCTGAAAGGAAAGGCAATGATGTTTTCCGGCGTTGCTTTGAGCAATTCGACCGTGAATTATGAAATCAAAAAACAAAATATCCGTTGGCGCTATTTCTGGTGGTATCCGCGTGGAAATGATAATGAAAACTCAATTCTGGGAACGGCAAAAACCAATGAAAAAGGCGAATTTACCATCAAAGTAGAACTTAAAAAAGATGAAACTTTGGAAGGTATCCAGATTGATAATTACGCCATCAACGCTTCTGTGACGGACATCAACGGCGAAACGCAATCTGCAGACACTAATGTAAAAGTGGCTTCGGTTTCTCATTATATTTCGGCGGACAATGTTGACAATATTTTCTCTGATGAAGCTGTAAAACTGACTGTTTCGACGAAAAATTACAACGACCAAGTGCTTGCGAAATCTTACAAGGCAAAACTTGAAAAGCTGGAAGAACCGAGGCAGATTTTCAGAAGTCAGTTTGAAAATACAATTCAGGATTTGCCGAAACTTTCTAAGGAAGAATTTGTGCAAAAGTTTCCTCACGACAGATTTGATAAAACTAATGAAGAGAAAAACTGGAAAGTTGAAAAAGTTGTTTTAAATAAAATTCAAGAAACAAGTAAAGAGAATCAAGATTTGAAAAACAATCTCGATTTAGGGAAACTGGAAGCGGGAACTTACAAGCTTCAACTTTATAATATCGAAGGAAAAGACACGATAAAATCCGAGCAATTTTTCAAAGTTTGGGACAAAAAATCGCTTGGACAAAATCAAAAACCTTTCCTGGAAGTCGTTAAACCAAAACAGGATTTCAAACGTGGTGAGAAGGCGAAAGTGTTTGTTTACTCTGCCGTTCCTGATGCTTTGGTGAATGTTTTTGTTCAAAATGGGAAAGGCGAAACGGTGACGGAAACGCATTCTTTCAAAAATGGAATTCTGGAATATGAAACTGTGATTCCGAAAGATGAAACTGTTTCGAGAGTTAATTTGCAGTTTCAGTTAGTTGCATTTAATGATGTAAAAACGGAGAATGTGGATTTGAAAATTGCTGACAGTAAAGATGATTTGAAAATTGAAACGGTGACTTTCCGCGACAAACTTCAGCCGGGACAAAAAGAAAAATGGACAGTGAAAGTTTCCGGTGCTGATAAAGAGAAAATCAATGCGGAAGTTTTGGCGGGAATGTATGACAAATCGCTTGACCAATTTGCTGTGAACAGTTGGAATTGGCAGGGATTTTATTCGCAGTTTTTCCAAAGTTCTTATGATTTGAGAAATGGTTTAAGCCAGGAAAGTTTCAATCAAAATTTTAAATTTGTAAAGACTTATAATGTTAATAGTCCTCAATTTAATTGGTTTGATAGAAGACTTTATAATAGAAATTCAATATATGGAAATACTATAAGTGCTTTAGAAGGCAAAGTTGCTGGAGTTCAAGTGCAAGCAATGGGAGATCCTGGATCAGCAGATAAAGTTGTTATCAGAGGTTATGCATCTGTAAAATCTGCAGCAAAAATGGCAACTCCACCTCCACCAAATAAAGAACTTGAGGAAGTTGTAGTAGCAGGATATTCCACTCAGAAACAAAACGAAAATTTAGAAAAAATCCCAGTTCGTCAAAACCTCAACGAAACGGCATTTTTCTATCCAAATCTTTTGACGGATAAAGATGGTAATGTGAGTTTTGAATTCACTTCTCCGGAAGCTTTGACGCAATGGAAATTTATGTTTTTAGCTCATACGAAAGATGCGCGTTCTGCGACTTTAGAAAAATCGGTGGTGACGCAGAAAGAGTTTTCTATCACACCAAATTATCCAAGATTTTTGCGTGAAGGTGATGAATTGAATCTGCAATCTAAATTATCAAGTTTGGTGAATCAAAAACTGAATGGTGTGGCGCAATTGCAGATTTTGGATACGTTTACGAATGAAGATATTTCGGAGAAATTCGGGATTAATCAATTGACGGCGGTTGCAGGTTTTAATAAAGAACAATCTTTTTTATTGAGTGAAAACGGAAACTCTGTTGTGAATTGGAAATTGAAAGTTCCGAATGATGTTTCATCAATTATTATTAAAATAGTTGCGAAAGCTGGAAACTTCTCTGATGGCGAGCAAAAAGCAATTGCCGTTTTGCCGAACAGAATGTTGGTGACAGATGCGCTTCCGATTTTTGTGAAAGAAGGACAGACGAAAACTTTCACTTTGGAAAATCTGAAAAACTCCAATTCTAAAACTTTGACCAATGTTTCCAATACTTTGGAACTGACGACGAATCCGATTTGGGAAATTATGTTTGCGCTTCCTAGTTTGAAAAATGACACGAATAATTCTGCGGATGTCATCTTCAATAAATGGTTTGCGGATGTTTTGGCGTCAGAAATCTTCAAAGCGAATCCGAAACTGAAAACGGTTTTCGATGAATACCAATCTAAAGGTTTATTGACTTCGAATCTTGAAAAAAATCAGGAGCTGAAACAATTGTTGCTGGAAGAAACGCCTTGGGTTTTGGAATCTAAAAACGAAACCGAACAAATGGAAAAATTAGCAAGATTGTTCGATGCGAATACGATGCGAAATTCCATTCAAAATGATTGGAGCGAATTGCAAAAATTGCAAAATCCAGACGGCGGTTTCAGTTGGTACGCAGGTTATCCGAGTTCATATTACAATTCACTTTATATCTTGAAAAATTTAGGAAAAATCAATGAATGGCTGAAAGGAAATGTGGCGGATTATCAAAGTTCCGAACAAAAAGAAATGTTGACGAAACTGGTTTTTTATGTGGATAATGAAGTGAATAAATATTGGAAAACAGATAAAGATAATGTTTGGAACAACTTCGTGATTGATTATCTCGACACCCGAAATTATTGGGAAAAAGAATATCCTTTAAAAAATAAAGGGGCGACATTGAAATCTTTAGTAACATCAAAAGCGAAAACAGCTAAAATCACTGATTTCACATTCTTTGGATTGCATCGTTCGGCGTTACTATTCAATAATTATGGTTTGAAAGACGTTTCGAAAAAATTAATGACTTATCTTAAGGAAACTTCGACAAATACGGATACTCAAGGGGTTTATTGGAAACAAAACTTGAACGATTGGGGTTGGTATTCTTCAAAAACCGTGAATCACGCCGGCGCTTTGGAAGCGTTTAATAAATTGACGCCGACGGATGAAACTTTCATTGAAGAAATGAAAATCTGGCTCGTGACCCAAAAAGAAGTGAGTTCCTGGGGAAGTTCGCGCGGCACTGCTGAAGTGATTTTCACGATTTTAAATTCCGGAAAATCCTGGACTTCTGCGGAATCTGACAAAGCAGAAATTACTTGGGGCGGAAAAGCTTTGAATCCTCAAACACAAGCGACAGGTTATGTGAAACAAGCAATTACTTCTGATAATTTGGATAAAAATCTGGCAACGGTTTCCATTAAAAAAGACAGTCCGGGAATTGTGCAAGGTGGTTTGTTCTGGCAATATTATGAGGATTTAGACAAAATAAAATCTTCGGAAACTTATATTTCCATCACGAAAGAATTGTACAAAAAAGTAAAAACTGAAAACGGCGAACAATTAATTAAAATCAATGAAAATTCGCCTTTGAAAGTTGGTGATAAAGTGACAGTGAGAATGATTCTGAACACCGACAGAAATATGGAATTCATTCACCTGAAAGATATGCGAGCGGCAGGTTTTGAACCTTTGGACGTGATTTCTGGTTACGAATGGAAAAATAATCTGGGGTATTACCAATCCACAAAAGATGCTTCCACCAACTTCTACATCGAATATATGCCGAAAGGAAAATATGTTTTCGAATACGATTACGTGGCAAATGCAAGCGGGAAATTCAGCAACGGCATTACGACTTTGCAGAATTATTACGCACCACAGATGAATGCACATACCCAGGGAACGAAGGTTGTAATTTCGGAATAACTTATAAAGTTTCAATTTAACAAAAAGAGGTTTCAAATATTTGAAGCCTCTTTTTATTTATAGAAATGAATATGTTAAATTATGAAGCACATTGCATTATTTTTCTTATTTTAGCAAAAAAAAGTATGAAATTAAGGTTTCTTTTGTACTTTTCTTTATTGATTCACTTATTTTCTTGTCAAAATGCAAAAATCAAAGGTGTTGAAATGGAGCTAAAGACAGTTGAATTTGAAGAAATCAATCACGTCAAGCTTAAACTTATTGATTCTGAATATCAAATCCTTAAGTCGCAGGATGAAATAAACGTGATTTACAAAAAAATAAACGACAACAATCCTTCTCCAAGAAAGAATCCAATTCCGTCTTACAATGAGAATGAAACTTACATTGTCCTACAACCCAAAATTGAGCAATCGGATTTTAGTGTTGAGGGAATTTCGGAAAGTAATCAAAACTTGAAAATAAAAATTCAGCAGTATAATAATCCTGAATTCAAAGACAAAAAATATCCGATAAGTATTATCAAGCTAAATAAAAAAAGCAATTACAAGAGTGTAGAAATTAATAAATAAGAAAAAATTAAAATATTCAACAATGAACAAAAAATTACTATTTACAGTAGGTGTAATGTTCTCGGGAATGCTATTCTCGCAGAAAAATTACTGGAAGCCAGTATCCGGTGTTGACAGCAAAGCAGCAGTCTATGACAAAACCGCAACCCCAGCAAAGTACAAACTGTACAAATTAAATACGGAAGAAATAAATGCTGACTTAGCAAATGCTCCTAAACGTTTTTCCAATAACGAATCACTAGTTCTAAAATTCCCTACAGCGGAAGGAAAACTGGTAGACTATGTAATCCAGGAAGCGTCTGTGATGGATCCGGCTTTGCAGGCAAAATATCCTAACATCAGATCTTATGTAGGTTACGAAAAAGGTAACTCCGGAAATTCAATCCGTTTCAGCGTTTCTCCTTATGATGGCGTAAATGTCATGTATTATAATGGCGGAAAAACTTCATATCTGGATACTTATACAACGGATAAATCTACTTACATGGTTTACAACCGTGAAGATCTGGGTGCTGATACTCAAGGATTTGTTTGTGAATTCAAAAATTCTGAGACTGAAAATATCACAGATCCAATTCCACAATCTTTGGTACAGGATGGGAAATTTAGAAATTACAGATTAGCATTATCATCTACTGTGGAATATTCTAACTATCATATCAACAGAGCTGGATTATCTGCGGGGACAACAGAACAAAAAAAAGCAGCTGTTCTTGCTGCTATGAATACCACGATGACCAGAGTAAACGGAATCTATGAAAAGACGATTTCCCTTACGATGACGATGATCGCAAATAATGATGTTTTACTTTCAATTGGTGTTGATGCTTACGGTCCCGGATTTACAAATAATGACGGAGCAACTTTGCTAAATGAAAATCAAGCTTTCGTAGATGCAACAATCGGAAGTGCTGCTTATGACATCGGGCACATCTTCAGTACTGGCGGTGGCGGTATTGCACAATTGAATTCCCCTTGTAGCAACAATGGGAAAGCAAGAGGCGTTACAGGGCGCTCTGCACCAAGAACTGATGCATTTGATATCGATTATGTAGCACACGAGATGGGACATCAGTGGGGAGCAACTCATACCTTCGATAATTCATGCGGAGGAAACAGAACATCATCCACTTCTGTAGAACCAGGCAGTGGAAGCACAATTATGGCTTACGCAGGAATTTGTCCACCAAATATCCAGAATAATAGTGATGCACATTTCCAAGTGGTAAGTGTAAACCAAATGTACAGTAACATCACGGTAGGCGTGGGATCAAATTGCGGTGTGCAAACTGCCAACAACAATCAGGTTCCTGTGATCCAGCCTTTGTCTAACTACACAATTCCTAATGGAACTGCATTTGTTTTATCTGCAACTGCTACAGATCCAGACGGTGATGCACTAACTTATCTTTGGGATCAGACAAACACCAGACCAACAACAACTTCTACTACGCCTTCTCCTACACAGACTACAGGATCAGTATTTAGATCTTTTGCCCCAAAAACTACCAGCGAGCGTTACTTCCCTGTTATGACTGCAGTTGCAGCAGGAAATCTTGCTCCAACCTGGGAAGTAATTCCTACAGTGGCAAGATCACTAACTTTCGCTCTTTTTGCTAATGATAACAAGGCAACCGGAAATCAGGCTGCGAGAGCAAATATGACAGTAACAGTTGCGGCAACAGGTCCTTTCAAAGTGACCTCTCAGGCCGTTGCAGCTAACTATGTTGGTGGAACACCATTGACAGTTACGTGGGATGTTGCAGGAACTAATGCGGCACCTATCAATACTGCAAATGTTCAGATTTATATTTCTTCTGACAATGGTCTTACTTATCCAACTCTATTGGCGGAGGTTCCTAATAACGGATCAGCTTCTGTTACACTTCCAAATGAAGATAACGGAAATGCAAGAATCATGGTAAAAGCGGCTAATAATATCTATTTTGCTGTAAATACAACAAGATTTAATATCAGTAAAAACCTTGCTGTGAGTGAAACCGCTTTCAACAAAGGCTTTGCAATCTATCCAAATCCCGCAAAAGGAGAAGTTAATATTTCTTTAACCAAATCTGTGAAAGGTGCTACTTACCAAATTTTAGATTTATCAGGTAAATTAATTTCTAACGGAGCTTTGGAAAATGAAAAAACAAAATTAAATATCTCAGCTCTGAAAACAGGGAACTACAGAATTGTAATTTCAAACAACGGAGAAACAGCCAGTAAAAATCTTATTGTTAAATAATTATTACAATAATACTCCATAAAAAAAGACCAACATTTCTGTTGGTCTTTTTTGTTTTTATTCAGTATTAAAATCCGTATTGCAATCCAATCTGCAATGCATTATTCCGGAGCTGCTTATCATCATTGCTCCAAGTGGTAGAACCGGATTTTTTAATATCTGTGAACCCCATCAAATATCTTGCGCCAATGGTAATATTATTAATTCTAAAACCTAAGCCTACAGCTCCACTCAAGTCAAAATTGTTATAGTTGGAACTATTCCTGTACTTTTTGATGGTCACTACATCATCTGTTTTATTACGATCACTATTTCCTACAAGAAAAGAAAACTGTGAACCAGCTTCAACATAAAACTTAGGGATTGGCTCAAACTGAAACATAATAGGAGCTGAAACATAATCCAAACCAAGAGTATGGGATGTTTTGCTATTTTCATACTTTACACCTACACTGTTATAAAGCACTTCCGGCTGAATACTGAACACATTATTGACCGGTGCGTGCATATAAATACCCACGTAATAACCAAGTTTTGCATTTGTATCGTCCCAACTTCTTTCTTTACTAATGGTTGAAATATTAGCACCACCTTTTACACCAAAAGACTGCGCCTGAACTATTGACAAGGTAGCAATTGCAAAAAAACAAAAAATTCTCTTCATAAATATCTTTTTATTAAGACAAAAGTAAAGAATATGAAACAAAAAAAGACCGATTGAATCGGTCTTTTATAATATTTAAGATTTTGTAATATTAGAATTTGTAAGACAATCCGACTTGGAAAGTATTGTTTCTGTTCTTATTGTCATTATTTTCTAATGATGTATTACCATTTTCATCATTATTCTTTTTGTTGATATCTGTAAATCCTGCAACATATCTTGCATTGATACCAAAGTTTGGTGTAAAATTAAATCCTAAACCAAGACCTGCTCCCATATTAAAAGAACTTATACCATCTTTAATATCAGTAGAACCAGATGTAGTACTTGTTGAAGTGCTGCCTCCAGTAGTTGTTTCTCTAGTTAAATCTCCTTTATCTTTTGCACTAACTAAGAATCCAAATTCCGGACCTGCTTCTAAATAGAAAGCTGGAGTTGCGTGGAACTGAAACATTACAGGTACAGTAATGTAATCTAAGTTACGACTCTGAGAAGATTTGTAATTTGTAGTGGTACCTAAAACTTCAGTAGTATAACTCTGAGTAACTTTTGCCCCATATTGACTGTATAAAACCTCAGGCTGAATACTGAACATTTCTGACAATGGTGCATTCATAAAAACACCACCATAGAAACCAGCTTTTGATTTTGAATCTTCATAACCATCATCAGAAATTGAAGATACATTAAGACCCGCTTTCAAACCGAATGTTGGACTTGTTTGAGCAAATGCAAAAGTTCCTGCTACCAAACCTAATCCTAAAAATAACTTTTTCATAATATCAAATTTTAATTTTGTTTTACGGGAAGCATACTTCCAAATACTTTGCCAAAAAATTAAAAATAAATGATATTTTTTTCGATTATAGTTTCAAATAATTAGTTATCAATGAATTAAAAATCATATTCAATGAATAATATTATGATTTTTGATTCATATTTTTGTAAAAACTCAGTGTCAGATTAATCTGATCCACGTGTAATTTCTGGTCAAAAACACAACTTCCCAAGCCATTAATGAGAGAAAAATTGATATTTCCATCCTGATTTTTCTTGTCATTGAACATCAAATCCATAATAGCACCATTCTTAAATTCTGAAATATCGATGTATGGAAAGAATCTTTGAATTTTGGTAATAATCACGGAGGAAACTTCAACATCTATCAACCCGGCAAGCAAAGCCAGATGCGTTTCACAAATCATTCCTAGTGCAACTGCTTCTCCGTGAGGAATCAGAGTTCCTTTCTTCAAAAAAAGACTTTCGACCGCGTGACCAATTGTATGACCAAAATTGAGAATTTTTCGGATATTTTCTTCCTTGAAATCTTTTGTAACCACATCATTCTTGATTTCCATACTTCGTTTGATAAATGGCGCAAGATCTTCCGGTGTAACCTTAAATAAAGAGCTTAGCTCTGTCCAATGTTGTCCGTCGGCGATTAAACCGTGTTTCAGCATTTCGGCAAAACCGCTTCTGAGCTCTTTAAAATCCAAAGTTTTCAGAAACCCGGGATAGAAAAAAATCCTTTCTGGCAAGGCAAAAGTTCCGATAATATTTTTAAGAAATTGATGATCGATTCCTGTTTTTCCACCGATAGATGCGTCGCACATTGCCAGCAAAGTCGTGGGAATATTAATAAATTTAAAGCCTCTTTTATAAGTTGAAGCCACGAAACCACCCATATCCGTTACCACGCCACCGCCAAGATTTATCAGAAGGGATTTTCTGTCTGCTTCCATCTCTGAGAAAATTTCCCAAAGCTGGGTTGCTGTTCCAATATTTTTATTTTCTTCGCCGGCTTCTATTTCGATGATCTCGAAAGGTGCGTCGGTTTCTAAATTCGGAAGCAAGATTGGAAGACAATGATCGTGCGTATTCTCATCTACCAGAATAAAAATCTTGCTCGGCGCCAGTTGACCGATATATTCATTAAGACTGCTGAAATCTTTGTCTAGTTCCTGTATCATAACTAATATTTTAACAAAAATAAAAACAAATTGATTAGCAATCTGATTATTTCGAATATTAATTTTATTAAACAAAAAAAGAGAAGCAATCCGCTTCTCTCAAGTTTTACAATTTCGAAATATAATCCCGTAATTCCTGCGCAGAATTCTGAAACTGGAATGATGGATAAATCACAAAGTAATTATTGGGATCTACACATTTTACATAAGCATATTTTGCAACGTCCAGCCTGTCTTTATCGTAAGGCAAAGCTTCGATAAGTGCTTTTACCTGTTCAGAAGTTACCATAGAATTCCTAAGTTGTTGTTTTATTACAGAAACCTTATCATCTCCAAATTTCGTATTTTTTACAACCTGTAAAAAAGAATTAAAAGTGGCATTATTCATCACATTTCCGTAAGAATTTCCTTGATTACTTCCATTGTAGCCCCCTTGATTATTAGTTCCGTAATTTGGATTCCATTGTCCCGAATTACCATTGTAAGGAGAATTCCAGACATCATTCCAGACATCGCCATAATTTCCGTAAGCCTGGCTCTGAAGCGGATAAGTTCCCAAAAGATACAATCCCTGATTATTAAAGAAATCCAAAACCAATCGGGAATTGTTACGGACATTGATTCTTGTTCTGTAAATCAGATAACCGTTTCCATAAATCGAGATAGGAATAGATCCGGGAATCAAGTCAAAAAACCTGTATTTTCCTGCAGAATTGGAAGACATCTGATCGCCAACTTCTACCGTATAAAATCCACGTTCCGGAATTCTCAAAAATACTTCCGCATAACCGAAACCGTAATTTTGATTCCAGTCATAATTTGGAATGCTTCTGTTGCCTGAATTATTGTTTGAATTATTATTGCTTTGCCCCTGATTTTGATTTCTGTAGTTTGAATTATCAAGCGTGTTGCCTCTTTTCCCGGACATTTCTGCTCTTTTGGTTTGCATTTCACTTTTTGAAGCTTCATTTTTCAGAAGTTCTCCGGCTTTTCCGGCTTCCTGTGCAAAAGTGCTGATACTCAATATAAAAATACAAGTAATAAATATTTTTTTCATAGTTAATAGTTTTAATTTATAGTTTTTGATACAATTCTACAAATATGCCAAATTTTCTATTATTATTTAAATATTTTGAAAACAAAATCCATTATTTATTAACTAATTGATAATATTATAATTACAAAATAAAAAAAGAGAAGCAAATTGCTCCTCTTTATATTTTAATCTTTTTAAATTCCAAGATTACATATGGATCGACCTCTTTCCGGTTGCATCCAAAGCTGCTTCTTTCACAGCTTCTGCATAAGTCGGATGCGCGTGAGAACTTCTTGCGATATCTTCTGCACTGGCACGGAACTCCATTGCGATAACGCCTTCTGCAACCAAATCCGCTGCTCTTGCACCAATCATATGGAAACCTAAAACTTCGTCGGTTTTTTCATCAGCAATGATCTTTACAAATCCGTCTGTGTCGCCACTTGCACGGCTTCTTCCTAACGCTCTCATTGGGAAACTTCCCACTTTGTAAGCTACACCTTCTTCTTTCAATTGCTCTTCAGTTTTACCTACTCCGGCAACTTCCGGCCAAGTGTAAACAACGCCTGGAATCAAGTTATAATTGATATGAGGTTTCTGACCAGCCAAAATCTCAGCAACCAAAGTTCCTTCTTCTTCCGCTTTATGAGCCAGCATCGCCCCTTTGATAACGTCACCAATTGCATAAATGTTAGAAACATTTGTCTGAAGATGATCATTAGTTTTCACTCTTCCTCTTTCGTCCAATTCTACTCCAGCTTTTTCCAGTCCAAGTCCGTCTGTGTAAGGTCTTCTTCCAACAGAAACCAAAACATAATCACCTTCGAAGCTGACTTCTTCTCCTTTTTTATTTTTAGCGGTAACTTTTACAGAATCTCCGTTTCTTTCAACTGCAGAAACAGCCGTAGAAAGTTCGAATTTCATTCCTTGTTTTCTAAGAACTTTTTGTAATTCTTTAGACAAACTACCGTCCATTCCAGGAATGATTTTATCCATAAACTCAACAACAGTCACCTGAGAACCTAATCTCAAATAAACAGAACCAAGCTCAAGACCAATTACACCGCCACCAATGACAACTAAATGTTTAGGAATTTCTTTAAGATTAAGAGCTTCCGTAGAAGTGATTATTCTTTCTTTATCAAGATTGATGAAAGGTAAACTGGATGGTTTGGAACCAGTTGCGATGATTGTATATTTGGATTCGATCACTTCAGAAGAACCGTCGTTTTTGGAAACTTTGATCTGAGTTGCAGATTCGAAACTTCCAAGGCCTTCAAAAACAGTGATCTTATTTTTATCCATCAAAAAGTTGATTCCCTTTGTGGTTTGATCCACCACTTCGTTTTTACGGGCAATCATTCTTGCGATGTCAGCAGTCGGCTCATTGATGATGATACCGTGATTTGCAAAATCGTGTTTTGCTTTTTCGAAATGTTCAGAACTATCAAGCAAAGCTTTTGAAGGAATACATCCAACATTAAGACAAGTTCCGCCTAAGGTTGAGTATTTCTCAATAATTGCTGTTTTGAAACCCAATTGGGCAGCACGGATTGCCGCAACATATCCACCAGGACCAGAACCGATAACGGTTACATCAAATTGACTCATAATATTTTGATTATTATTCGAATAAAAATTTCATCAAATTTACGAATTTTAGACGAATTTCAGAACTGATTTTCGTTAAGAAAATTAATCCTTATTTTTGTATCAGATTTAAAAAATCATATTCAAATGTCAATCAAAAACAATTATCAAAAGATTCTTTCTCAACTTCCCGAAAATGTAAAACTGGTAACTGTTTCCAAAACCAATCCTGCTGACAAAATCAAAGAAGTTTATGATCTTGGGCAAAGAGCTTTCGGAGAAAACAAAGTTCAGGAATTGCTGGAAAAGCAAGTTGTTCTTCCGAATGATATTGAGTGGCATCTGATAGGTCATCTTCAGACCAACAAGGTAAAATTCGTAGCAGGTTTTATATCAGTGATAGAAAGCGTGGACAGCGAAAAACTATTGAAAGAAATTGATAAAGAAGCTTTGAAAAACAATAGAAAAATTAATATTTTGCTTCAGGTAAAAATCGCAAAAGAAGAGACAAAATTCGGATTGACTGTTGACGAAGCGAAAGAGATTTTCAACAATTATCTTGATGGAAATTATTCAAATATCGAGATCAAAGGTTTGATGGGAATGGCTAGTTTCGTAGAAGATGAATCTCAAATCCGTGAGGAATTTGGAATCTTGAAAAAACTTTTTGATGAACTTTCAAGCATAAAACCTTTGGAAACTTTGTCAATGGGGATGAGTGGGGATTTTCCTTTAGCAATCGAATGTGGTTCCAATTCTGTGAGAGTTGGATCGGCGATTTTCGGAGAGAGAGTTTATTAGTAGCTGGTTTATAGTTGACAGTTTTGTCAGGCTGAGTTCTAGAAGACTCTTTAAATTAAAGTTCCTTCAAAACAAACTCTCGTAAACCTTCATCACATCTTTCGCAATTACGTCATCATTGAATTTCTGGACAAACTGCAAACCTTTCTCCGCACGGCGTTTTCTTTCTGGTTCGTTTTGCCAAAGAAAATTAATTTTTGATTTGATGTCAGCTATATTTTTTGGATCAATGTAAACAGAATCCGGCCCGCCAGCTTCCGGAAGGCAACTTGTATTGCTCGTTATCACTACCGTTTCAGAATATAAAGCTTCGATCACCGGAATCCCGAAACCTTCAAAAAAACTTGGATAGATGAAGATGTCAGCAAGTTTATAGATCGCAGCAAGTTCGTCCATTGAAACACCTTGCAAAAACTGGGCTTCGATTTTACCTTTCGTGATTTCCTTTTTTATTAATTTGAAATATTTTGGTTTCTTAGTTCCAACGACCATCAACGGAATTTTACTATCTTTCAAAGCTTTGACGATGTTCAAAAGGTTTTTCCTAGGCTCAATAGTTCCTACATTCAGGATAAATTTTTCCGGAAGCTGGAATTTTTCTTTGACCAGGTTCATGAATTCCTGCGACTGCTTTTCCTTGAAACTGGCGTGACAACCTTGGTAAACCACTTCAATCTTGCTTTCCGGAACTTTTAAATAATGAATAATATCATTTTTCGTTTGCTCAGAAATAGCTATAATTTTATCCGCCGAAACAGCTGCTTTTTTAAATTTCCAGAAATGAATTTTACGGTCGATCCAGGTGTAATATTGCGGGAATCTTTCAAAGATCAAATCGTGGATGGTCACAACTTTTTTGATTGGTTTTTTATTCCATTTCAAAGGTAATTCGCCGGACAAACCGTGGAAAATATCTGCACCCAGATTCTGTGCATCTATTCCCATTTTGAATTGTCTGGATAACGTTCCTTTCGAAGTTTTGACGTGGGAAACATTTGGAAGTTCCAGAATATTTTTTCCTTTTTCAGACGTTTTTTTGCTGATCAAAATATACTGATTCTTCGGGAAAATCTGAGAAAGAATCCGCACCAGATCGCGGGAATAGTTTCCTAATCCGGATACGCTGGAAAAAGCACGTTTGGCGTCGTAAGCAATCTTCATTAGCTTTTTTTTACGTTTTGACTAGTTAAATAATTCCTAATTGTATCAAACTCATACTTGTTTTTCTTCGCCCAAACTATGAAGTTTTCAAATCGGGTTTCCATCTGTTTTCCTGTATTCTTAAAAGTGTAATTTGGCAATTTATATTTCGGGGCAGAAATATCTGAAAATTCCCACGGATGAAAGTAAATGTTCAAAAATCCTGTCGCACCCAATGATAATCTGGATAACACTTTATAAAACCAAAGCGGAAAGTTATGAAAACTTAACCAAAACAAAGGGACTCTGAAAATCGTAGAAACAGAAGCCGGAAACTGAATTACTTTACCTTGCCAAAAAGGTTTTCTGCTGACTTTGAAATTATTGTATCTGCCTGGAAGATAAGTTGGATTGATGGAAGAATTGTAAAAATAGCCTGCATCTGCCACTGCTTTTTCTGAAACCGGACTCATTCTTGGCATTCTCAAGCCAGTCACTTCCGTATTAAAAAGTTCTTCTAATTTTTGTTTTGATTCTGCCAAATGCTCTTCTTTAAAATCTGAATGAAACCAAGTGTGGGAAGCCAATTCGTGGCCATCCGCTAATAACTGAGTGATGAGATCTGTATTTTCTTGAGCAAAAACTACTGTAGAAAAGAATGTTGCCTTAATATCATATTTTTTGAGAAGCCGGAGGATGTTCTGAAGACCATTGCGGGACACAGAAATCTGTTCCTCGAAAGGAATTTCACCCTGGTACTCCAAAGGCATATCAAATTCTTCGATGTCGAAACTTAGTAAAATCATTAATTGATATTTTTTGAACGGATGATATAGTTCGGACGTTCCTTGACTTGTTTAAAAATTTTACCGAGATAAATTCCGAAAATCCCAAGAATAATCAACTGTAATCCTCCGAAGAAAACAATTGTCATAATGAGCGATGCCCAACCTGAGATTTCTGTCCCGGCAAGAAACGAATAAATAACGTAAATCCCATATCCAACGACTGAAAAAGCTGAGAAAATAAAGCCAAGATATGCTGCGAGGTACAATGGTTTCACACTAAATGCGGTAATCCCTGTGAAGGCAAATTTCATCATCTTCTTAATATTATAGCTGCTTTCACCTGCATTTCTCGAGCCTGCCAGGAAATTGACTGATGTCTGCCGAAATCCCATCCAACTCGTAAGACCTCGCAAAAAAAGATCGTCTTCTGTGAAATTTCTGAATTCCTCTACAACTCTAGCATCTAACAAACGAAAATCTGAACCACCTCCTGCTTTTAGATCCACATCAGAAATCTGTGAAAGAAATTTGTAAAAAACTTCCGATGTTTTCCTTTTGAAATAGGAGATTTCTTTGGGATATTTTCTGTTTGTCAAAACT
The DNA here is from genome assembly GCF_059803555.1 of Chryseobacterium sp. TB1-D10. Lineage (NCBI taxonomy): Bacteria > Pseudomonadati > Bacteroidota > Flavobacteriia > Flavobacteriales > Weeksellaceae > Chryseobacterium > Chryseobacterium sp. TB1-D10. Next base: position 185,540 of record NZ_JAPFHB010000009.1, read on the forward strand.
ACGTCGAAACCTTCTTCCCATTTTTTAATCAGTTCCGGAATCAGTTCCGGCGGATGCTGCAAATCTGCGTCCATAGAGATCACAGCGTGTCCGTCGGCAAAATCCATTCCGGCTTTTACGGCCGGCTGATGACCGAAGTTGCGGGAAAACTCGATAAACTTTACATCTTCGTTATTCCGGCTAAATTCTTCTAAAATATTTTGGGTATTATCCCGGCTTCCATCATTCACGAAAACAATTTCAAAACTGTAATTCTCCAGTTTAGAAAAAACAGTTTGTATTCTTTGATAAATCAGGGAAATATTGCCTTCTTCGTTGTGAGCGGGTATGACGATGGATATTTTTTTCATCTGTAAATTCCGTTAATCTAATTTATAGTCCTTATCGAAATCCTTTGTAAGCAATTCGTACATCACACGGAACCAAATCACAATACAAGGAATTGCTTTGGTAGAATATTTAATAAAAACTTCTTCCTTGATAGATTTTGGGAAAAGATCCGAAAATGCAAAACAAGTGAAAATCATTACGAAAACTAATAAACCAATATCCAATTTTGAGAGTTTTCTCTGCATCAAAAACCAAATCATAACGCCTGAAACTGCAATAATGTAAGTCGGACTTTCTGAACCTGAACTGAACAAGACCACAAATAATAAAGTTGAAGACAAAATCATCATTTGGAAAGGTAAAAATTTGAATTGTTTTGTTCTTAAATATGGCAACATAAACAAGGCAAATCCAGGAATCAGGAATATTAAATTAGAAATATCTGCATTTCCTAAAATCCGCCTCACAACGCCCATCAAAGAATAGTCCTGACGAGTTCCCAAAACCTGATTGGACAAATTTTTCTCAGACAATGACTGGTACCAATCCTGGTACGACTGAACCCCAAAATGCGGACTTGAAATCAGCATTGGTAAAAGAAAAAATAAAATTGCTATGACAGCAAATGAAATAATGAACTTCGTTTTGTTTTTAATGAAAAAGAAAGCGGAAAAACCGACTATTCCATAAATCTTCACAAATGTTCCTATGAGAATTGCAAATGCGGATTGCGCTTCCTTCCTTTCATAAATGTAAACGGCGGAAAGAATCAATAATCCTGTGAGAATAATGTTAAACTGAAAATAAGTGGCTGCTGTGATGAATTCCTGAAGACAAAGCCAAGCAAAAAAAGACTTCTTCGCATTGGAAAAAGGAAGTTTATAGATCGCATAGAGGAAAACCAAAGTAATGGCAACATTCCAGAATACAGCACCAAAACCATCCGGCATCATTGCAAAAGGTGCAATCAGCAGGCTGAAAAACACACCATAATGATTGCTGTCAAAAAACAAATCTGGATATTGCAAGAAAATATTCTTCTCTTGTAATGTATTATAAAACACACCTTTGAAAATCAGATAATTATTATAACCGCCTGTTCCCCTTTTATACTTACTGTAAGCCGTGACCGCTGCAACAATGATGTAAATTACAAAGATGATCCGATAATCCGAGATCAGTTTCAGGAACTTCTGTTTCACAATGCTTTCTTAGTTTTGGTTTAAAAAAATTGTCATTCTAAAGAGAAGTTAGATTCTCATTAGAATGACAAATATAAGTTTAAAATCAATATCTCTTAAACCGCGACATTATTTTCTCTCAAAGCATCATTTAGAGAGGTCTTCTTATCTGTAGATTCTTTTCTTTTTCCGATGATTAATGCACAAGGAACCTGATATTCTCCTGCCGGAAACTTCTTCGTGTAACTTCCGGGAATTACTACGGAGCGCTCCGGAACATAACCTTTCGTTTCTATTGGTTCTGGACCTGTAACATCAATAATTTTGGTAGACATCGTCAGACAAACATTAGCGCCCAAAACAGCTTCTTTACCTACGCGAACGCCTTCTACAACAATACAACGAGAACCAATAAAGGCATCATCCTCAATAATAACAGGAGCAGCCTGCAACGGTTCCAAAACACCACCAATTCCAACGCCACCACTCAAATGTACATTCTTCCCGATCTGAGCACAACTACCAACCGTAGCCCAGGTATCTACCATAGTTCCGGAATCTACATAAGCACCGATGTTAACGTAAGATGGCATCAAAATCACGCCGCTTGCCACGAAACTTCCGTGTCTTGCGATAGCGTGAGGCACTACTCTAACGCCTTTTTCCGCATAATTTTTCTTCAAAGGAATTTTGTCATGAAACTCAAAAGGGCCAACTTCTATGGTCTCCATAGTCTGGATTGGGAAATACATCACCACTCCTTTTTTCACCCATTCATTGATCTGCCAGCCGTTTTCTGTAGGCTCAGCTGTACGCAATTCGCCCGCGTCCAGTTTTGCAACTACTTCTCTTACAGCATTCTGATATTCTTCTTCTTTCAAAAGTTCGCGGTTATCCCAAGCTTTTTCGATTTTTTCCTGTAAAGACATATTTTTTATATAAATGATAATTGATTAATGATAATTGATATTATTTGGACTGAAAATAGTCTGTAGCAAAAATAATAAAACTAAAGCACACTTCGTGCAAAAAGGAAAGCTTTGTTCCAGTAAGCTTCGTTGAGTGATGAGATGATCACACCTTTTGAAGTAGAAGAATGAATGAACGTGATTTCTCCGCTGTTCATAATATCGTGAACGATCCCAACGTGTGTTACCGATGATCCGCCAGCTGTTGCAAAGAATAGAAGATCACCTGGTTTTGCTTCAGAAACATTGATGGATCTACCCTGTTTGGCCTGATCGGATGAGCGTCTTGGCATTTGGATTTTGTTTTCGTCAAAAACTTTGCAAACCAATCCTGAACAGTCGAAGCCGGCTTTTGTATTCCCGGCGTATTTGTACGGCGTTCCAAGGTAATTTTCTGCATTGTCCAGAATAGAGGCTCTTGTCCCGGAGACATTTCCTGAATAGGTGGAGCTCAGTTTTTTTAGATTGGCAGATTTTGTGGTAGCAGGTTTTTTGTAAGAATATTTTTTTATGGATTTTGAAGCACCACAAGACACCAGAATTATTGAAAATAAAATTACCAGTAAGGATCTTTTCATTGAGTAGATTTTAAACAGTAATTTTTTTTTCGATAGATTAATTTTGATGGTCTCACAAAAATAGGACACTTATCCAAATTAAACAAGAGTTTGACGTAATTTATATTATGTTGTTGCAATAGATACTGTACCAATATTTAATACAAATATCAAGTAAAATTAGTTACCTTTGACATAGTTAATAAAACTGAACCATAAAAACAAAAACTATGAAAAAATCATTATTTTTTTTTATCCTAATTTTCGTTGGTCTTAAATTTTCTGCTCAGAATACACGTTATGTTACAAAAAATGGCACAGGAAACAAAAATGGCAGCAGTTGGACAAATGCTTCCAATGATATACAATTAATGATCAATGCATCTGTCTCCGGTGATCAGATTTTTGTAGCTGTTGGAACCTATAATCCTAGTCGTACAGCAGATACCAGCACATTCAGCCCTGGCAATAGAAGTAATACATTTTTAATTAAAAACGGTGTAAAACTTTATGGTGGTTTTGATCCAGCCAATGGGATAGATGATCTTGCAGATACACGTATAACACCATCAAAAGCTGGAGCTATAACTGGTGGTACAATTTTACAAGGTACCAACAATGTCCATCATGTGGTTTTAGGTGCAGATGTAAATGACGTAAGTATCGATCTGGATGGTTTTGTAATCACTGGCGCATATTCTGCAGATCTTAATTTATCCCCTTCTTATAGTGGAAGCCTTCTTGTAAATGGTGTTCTCGTCTATTATGTTACAGGAGGAGGGATAATGGCCTCGTCTTCGGCCAGTTCATCTATAAAACTAACAAATTGCAGCGTTAATAATAATTCTGCAGGAAGTAGCGGTGGAGGAATTTTTTGCATATCTAAAGCTTCAAATAATATAAAAATAATTAACAGTAATATCTGTTCAAATTCTGTTGGTGGCTACTCTACCGACACAGGTGGTATTTCAAGCACTGCTGTTTCAAATTCTACTATTGATATTATAAATAGTAATATCAACGACAATACAACATCAGCAGGTAAGAGTACGGGGCCTTCGGGTATTTCCTCATCAGTACAAAACTCTGTTTCTACAATTAATATAATAAATAGTACTATTAGCAATAACAGAAAATTAAGTGGTCTAAACCAAGCTGCATACATGATTGGTACAGGATCCAAAAATACAGCAATTGTGAATGTAACGGGAAGCAGCATTATTGGGACTCATCTGACAGGTCCTACTTGGACTACTGGTACTATTGGCGGAATTTCTTTGTCTGCTCCCAATTGTACAGTAAATTTTCAAAGTAGTACCGTTGCTAACCTTAAAGGCAGTGAATATGTTAGTTTTCCCCAAGAAACTAATAACCTTTTCAAAGCATATAATACTATCATTTATAACAATACAAATAATGGTATAAGTCTGGGAATGGCAGGCAACAATATTATAAAGGACATTCAATACAGCATAGTACAGAATGAGAATAAGACGACTAACGGTAATATAGACGGCACACTAGCCTACCCTAATCTTTTCACAAATCTATCTTCGGGCGATTATACGCTATCAAACTCCAGTCCCGCAAAAGATAAAGGCAGTAATTATCTTTATACTGCAAATGGGGGTGATATAAGTCTTGATAAGGACCTTGCCGGTAATCCGAGAGTATATAATTATGCAATCGGCGGAATCATTGATATGGGAGCTTATGAAAGTCAGACGGGAGCTAACATTAGCACTTCCGAAATTGATTACATTAATGTTAATATCTATCCTAATCCTACTACAGATTTATTGAAAATCAGTAGCGGGACAGAAATTATCGGTTACGAAATTTATGACTTAAGTGGTAAAAAAATGTTAGGTTTAAAAGGTTCCAATTTAGTACAAATCGATATATCAAAACTTCAGCAAAATGAATATATACTACAATTAATCACAAAATCAGGTAAAAGTAAAAATTTGAAGTTTATAAAATACTAACAATACTATTTCGTCATAAATTTTTCAAGCATTTTATAAACATTAGTAAAACTACTATTAAAAGCAACTTTAATAATCAAATTAAAAAGGGTTTGAAATAAAACTTAGTAGTAAATTAAACATCAGAAATTCTTTACCAAACCAATTCCAAAGCTTTTATTCTGATAAAAAGGCATTATCATGGTTTGAGAATGTCCGTTTTTCCCACTTAAAAGCTGATTAATTTTTGGATAAAGCCAATAAGATACTTCGGTTGACAAAATTCCAAAACCCGCTCCTGCAACAACATCGCTGAACCAATGCTTGTCATTCAGCATTCTGTAAACACCTGTAAAAACAGCAAATGAATAACCCGAAATTCCTAACAGAAAATTGGAATCTTTATATTCTCTGTACATAAACTGAGCCGATGCAAAAGCAAAAGCTGTATGCCCGGACGGAAATGAAAGATTGTTAGAACCATCTGGTCTTTCCTCTTTCGTAATATGCTTCAATGGAAGTGTAATTGCGGAAGTGATCAACAAAGATGTTCCATAAATAATGCTTCGATCTTTGAAATTATGTTTTCCTTCAACCCCAAAAGCATTTAATCCATATACTAAAACACCTGGTGCAAACTGCGTATAATTATCCAATCTGATGTGATCCGGCTTATGTTCATTGATCTCGGTTCGGGTTGAGAAGTTCAGTTTTTTCAAACCGTCTATTTTCAAAGTTGCAGCACCGTAAGCAATAAATGCGGCAGGAATAATAAGTTTTTTGTCACTGAATTGATGTGTTTTGTCATAAGAGTTCGATGATGTAATTATTGTATCTTTTATTTCATTAGTATCCAAACTATCTTGTGCTTTGAATGCTTGAAAATTTAATAAAATTAAAACCAGACTTGATATCAGACTTTTCATAATGAGATTTAAAAGTTAAAAATGCAACCCGATTTAGAAGAAATTTTGAATTATTTCTTAGTCAATAACGTTTCATTTTTTGTCATTTTCATCTTTCCGTTTTTGAATCTTTCACTGGCGGTTTGGTAATAAGAAATGGTTTGAGAAACGAGTTCGTTATTTTTAGTTTTCATTTCGGATAAAGCCTGATCATTTCCGGAAACACCGAATTGTTTTACTCTTTTTCTGTCATCAATCTGAGTAAAGATATTTCCTTTCAGCATTCCCAGAGTTCTATAGTTTCCTAAGAAAGCTCTCTCGTCTCCAGGTTTTGTTTGATTAATATCTTTTCCATACAAATTTGTGTCATAATTCCATCCGAGATATCCGAACAATATTGGCATCAGATCAATCTGAGAAGTCAGACGATCAATCTTTTCTGCTTTGTGAGGCAGATTATAAATAATGGCAGGAATATGATGATTCTTAATATTGATTTCCCATTTCCCGGCGCTGTTTGCACAATGATCTGCAACGATTAGAAATACTGTATTTTTGAACCAGGGTTTCGTTTTGGCTTCGGCAAGAAATTTCCCCAAAGCATAATCTGTATATTTTACAGCCGCATTTCTGTTGCCTTGCGGAAGATCAATCTTTCCATTTGGAAAAGTATAAGGTTTGTGGTTGGAAGTCGTCATTACAAACTGGAAAAAAGGTTTGTTTGCTTTTGCGTCTTTATCAGCATATTTTATCGATTGTCTGTAAAGATCTTCGTCACAAATTCCCCACGCATTTTCGAAACTAACTTCATTATCTGCGATCTGGAAACGTTTTGTCTTAATATCATCCGATAATGCATTTCCCCTGTTTCTATCCACAATATCAAAACCTTGTCCACCAAAAAAATTGTTCATATTATCAAAATAGCCGTCGCCACCATAAATAAAATAAGGCTGATAATTTTTCTGTTTCAAAATGGTCGAAATTGAAAACAGATTCTGATTGTTCGGTCTTCTTACAATACTATTTCCTGGCGTTGGCGGAACAGACAATGTCAAAGCTTCCATTCCGCGAACGGTTCTGGTTCCGGTTGCATAAAGGTTTGTAAAGAAAATACTTTCATCAGCAAGCTTGTCGTAATTTGGTGTGATGTTGTCTTTATTACCGAATGCTTTTATGAATTCTCCGCTGAAACTTTCTATGGTTATCAAAATAATATTTGGTTTTTGTTCCGCATTTCCCTTTGTTGTTCGGGAAATATCATCTGTAATATTGGAATCATAAGTTTGATTTTCCTGCAAAAGATCGTTCTTCAAAACTTTGTAAGCTTCTTTATCAGAGATTTTTGGATAGAACGTTGCATAATCCAACTCATTAGCTTTGAAAGCCGTAAAAAACGAAAACACGCCATTTTTCCCTAATTCATTCACAACCAGATTATCTGTAGATTCTGCCTGTTTATTTTTCATTAATAATCCCAAACCAACTGCAATAATGATAAGCGGAAATGCAAATCCTGAACGAATAGAAATTGATCTTTTATCTGAAAATGTATTTCGGAAAGCACCGGTTTTTTTTAATGAAAAAAGTGTAAATCCAACTAATGCAACCAAAACTCCAAAAATCAAAGGAAGCGGATAAGACTGGTTGATATTTTCGACAACTTCATAAGTATAAATCAAATAATCAACGGCAATAAAATTGAACCTCACTCCAAACTCATCCCAAAAGGGAATCTCCGCCAACAGACTGAAATAGATGATAATTAAAATTAAAACCAGATAAAAATAAGTGAAGACTTTATCGAACTTGGAACCGATCCATTTTTTCGGAAATATCAATAAATAAACAGTATATAACAGAAGAAATAGAGATCCAACTGCCAAATCAAAAAAGAATCCTGTGAAAAATGCCTTCGAAATATGTAGAAAATTAAGATCTAAATCCTTCGACGACCAAAGCAAAAATACAATCCTTACAACAAATGAAAGAATAATATAAAGACTTAAAATTGATATTAATACAGAAAATCTACTTCTGAATAATTTTGCAAAGAATGCTTTTGGATTCATAATGACACGTTGTTGAACGTGCAAAGTAAAAACCCAATTTAGAAGAAATTTTGAATTTAAAAATCTATGGAAAATAGGTGAAGATTATTTTCAAACCGGTAATTGATATTCCAATTTTGAAGTATGCAAATTTGTTTGATAATCGCTAATCCCAATCCGCTTCCGCGATTGTCTGTTGACAGTTTGGAAAATCTTTTGAAAAGCAGATCTTCATTCAGTTTTTCTGTTCCGGAATTGGAAACTTCAAATACTGAATTGGTCAGTCTGATATTAATCAAACCATTGGAAGATGTGTGACGAATAGCGTTTAGAATCAGATTATTAATGAGAACTTCCAGCAGACTGCTGTTTCCTTTCACTTCAACATTGAATGAAATTTCTGACTTCACAGTAATATTTTTCTGTTCAAAATGTTCCTCTAAAATCTCAACACTTTGATTCAATAATTCATCAAACCGGATCAATTCAGAATTATCAAACTGGCTGTTATCAATCTTCGCCAAAAGCAAAAGATTCCTGTTGATTCTGGAACTTCTTGTCAAAGCCTTGTTCATTTCTTCGGCAATCTGATATTGTTTTTCCGTCAGATCTTGGTTCTGTAATAGAATATCTAATTTATTTTTCAGAATAGCCAATGGCGTTTGCAGCTCGTGTGAAGCATTTTCCGTGAATTCTTTCTGCGTTTTGTAAACGGAAATATTCTGATCTATTAATTTGGTTAAAGATTGATTGAGTTCATTAAATTCTTTAATATCGGTTTCTCCAAATTCAATTTTAGTCTGCTGATTCAGATTGAAAGTTTTGAGCTGATCCAATGTCTTTCGGAAAGGTTTCCAAACAGATTTAGACAATCTTCTGTTCAAAAGTAACAATCCTCCGACAATTAAAATGAAAAGAAAAACGGTGGTTGCAGAGATGAAAAATATGGTTTCCTGAGATTCTTCAATGTTTGTTTCTACACGAAAGCGAAACGGCTTTTTATTAAGATAAATAATCTTGGAAAGTCCTCTGTACCTGTCTATATCTTCGAAATTTAAAAAATCGTGTGGCTTTTCCAAGATGAAAATACTGTCCCTGAGATTGTCATTTTCTTTCAAACTTTGAATATTCGTACTTGGTTGAATCTCATTCCAAAACTGTATCGTTTTCAGAAGTTTTTGGTCTGTCAAATTCAAACTATTGAGTTGGAAAGAAGTTTTTCTCGCTACAATCTCGTTATGCTCGTCCAGCTCGTGTTTCCAAATCGCATCTACCACAAAATAATAAATGGGAATACTAATGACCAGAATAATAAGGACATAGATGATAAATGGTTTGGTAGTTTTGCTTAGTAATGGTTTCAACGGAGTAAATTTATGAAATTTCCCACTTGTATCCAGTTCCGTAAACGGTTTTTAAATAATGCTCACAACCTGCGTCGTAAAGTTTCTTTTTCAAATTTTTGACGTGGGCATAGACAAAGTCGTGATTATCCAGCATATCTGCAAAATCTCCGGAAAGATGCTCTGCCAAAGTACTTTTGGAAATCACTTTGTTTTTGTTTCCGATAAAATAAATCAGAAGATCAAATTCCTTTTTTGTCAGAGAAATAATCTCATCATTTATAGAAACAGATTTCGCAAGAAGATCAATCTGCAATTCATTCTGCTTTACAACATTCGAGTTATTGAACTGCTTTCGCCGGATAATTGAGTAGATTCTAGCCATCAATTCAGACAAATGAAATGGCTTTGTGAGATAATCATCCGCACCCAACTGTAAACCTTTTATCTTATCATCCAGCGCATTTTTCGCAGAGATTATGATAACGCCGTCTTGTTTATTTTGAGATTTCAGTTCCTCTAATATTTTGAGTCCGTTACCGTCCGGAAGCATAATATCAAGTAGAATACAGTCATATTGGAACATTTCGATCTTATGAATGGCTTCGTCAAAAGTTGAAGCAAATTCGCACAAGTAGTTTTCTTCCGAAAGATATTCCGCAATGCTTTTCGCCAGTTCTGTTTCGTCCTCAATGATTAGAATTTTCATCAGTATAAATTATTCAGCCAATTTACAGTTTGAATTTAGAAGAAATTTTGAATGAAGATAAAATAAAAAATCCTTACAAAATAATTGTAAGGATAAAGTGGAGAATACGGGGATCGAACCCGTCACCTTTAGACTGCCAGTCTAACGCTCTAGCCAGATGAGCTAATTCCCCTTTTGTAATGCAATGATAATGATTTTGCAGATTACCAGCAAAATTAAATTCAAATTAATCATAAAAAAATCGGGCTCAAATAAATTTGAACCCGATTTCTGTAAAACGTAAAATTTAAAAATATGAAATCAATTTTGATTTGATTTTAAATACTCATCGATGATCTCGAACGCCTTTTTTTCGTCTTTAAGATCAACTTTAATAAAAGTGTTGGTTGCAGTGGGAGTCGAAAGAAAACTAAGATAAGAGTTTTCAACATCACATTTTATTCCTGCATCTTCCAGCTTAGACTTCATCAGCTGGATCTCCTGGGGGCTGCTGCTTTCGTAAACAGAAACTCTGGTTGTTGCATCCATAATTCAGATTTTGATTTTATTAAGGATAAGCAATTTATAAAAAAAATATCAAAATCCGAAATTCTTTATATTAAATTCTCAAATATTGAATTTATTTTATCTAAAACAATCTGGATTTCTTCTTTCGTTATATTAAGATGCGGACGGAATCTGATGGATTTATCACCACACGTTAATCCAAGCACACCTTCTTCATAAAGCCTTTTGTACAACCAGTTTCTTGTGTCGTGATCTTTTAAGTCGAATGCACACATCAAGCCTTTTCCTCTGGCCGCAAAGATTTGCTCCGGATATTTTTGTTCTAATTTTTTGAGTCCATCTAAAAGAAATTCTCCCACAACTTTAGAATTTTCAACCAGATTTTCATTTTCAATAATTTCTAAAACCAATTGAAAACGAAGCATGTCAATAAAATTCCCACCGAAAGTAGAATTGATCCTGGAACTTTCCACGAAAACGTGATGTTCCACTTCGTCCAGTTTTTCTTTGTTCGCCAAAATCCCGCAAACCTGTGTTTTTTTACCAAAAGAAATCACATCCGGAATAATTCCCAAATGTTCATAAGCCCACATTTTTCCCGTCATTCCGATTCCGGTCTGCACTTCATCAAGAATTAAAAGGATCTCATTTTCGTCGCAGATTCTTCTCAATTCAGCAAAGAATTCATTTCGGAAATGGTTATCTCCACCTTCAGCCTGGATTGGTTCGATGATGATACAGGCAACCTGATCCGGATTAGCCAAAATTGCTTCCTGAATATGAAGCAAAGCCATTTGTTCGTGCTTGATAGTTTCTTCAAGATTTTCTTCCGTGATTGGGAAATTCAGTTTTGGATTGGTAATTCTTGGCCACTCGAATTTTGGGAAATATTGGTGTTTTCTTGGATCAGAAGTGTTCGTTAATGATAATGTATAACCGCTTCTTCCGTGGAAAGATTGCTTGAAATGAATGACTAAATTAGCTTCTTTATCGATGTTTTTCTGCCAGTTTTTTCTGGTTTTCCAGTCGAAAGCTGTCTTCAAAGCGTTTTCTACAGCTAATGCACCACCTTCTACGAAAAAGCAGTAAGGCAATTCTTTCGGGATTGCCACTCTGGAGAAAACGTCCATAAAATCTGCATATTCCTGAAGATAAACATCGCTTAAAGTTGGTTTGTAAATTGCCATTTTTCCAAGCCAGTTGGCTTTTTCCAAAATATAAGGATGATTGTAACCAACGGCTGCCGAGGCAAACATCGAGAACATATCAAGATATTCTTTGCCAGTCAAACGGTCAACAATATAAGATCCGTGGGACTTTTCAAAATCCATTACAAAATCGAAACCGTCTGCTAGGATGTGTTTACCGAGTGTTTCTTTTACTTTATTTTCTGTAGTTGTTATCATTTATGAATTTTATTATTTAAAAATTTCTATAAGTTTTTTTTTAGATTTCTCTTTTTCTTCATCGTACGAGAAAACTGGAATCATCGTAAATGCTAGGACAAAGAAGAAAAACACCATGTTCATTGTTACATTTAATAATCCTATCACATTTAAAAATATGACTAAAAATATTACAAACACTACCATTACTAAAGAAAAAACAACACTAAATATCGCTGGTCTAATCGATACTTTGACAATGAATTTTCCATCTTTTTCAGAAATATTTCCTGTAGAAACAGCTTCTAAAACTCCTCTGGCATTGGCAATTTTTGTGACTTTAAATGTCTTATTGGAAATTATTCCTCGAAACATTGTTTTCTTATTAAAGCCAAAAAAGGAAAAATAATTTTTATTTGTTATTTTTTTCAGCTCAGCCAAACTTTCTGCTAATTTTTTTGTTGTTTCAATTTCAAAATGCTCAACAATTTTCATCAACAATTAAATTTTACAAATCGAATTTAATTCCCTGAGCCAAAGGCAAACTGGTTGTATAATTGATTGTATTGGTTTGTCTTCTCATATAATATTTCCAGACATCGGAACCGGATTCTCTTCCGCCGCCGGTTTCTTTTTCTCCACCAAAAGCACCACCGATTTCTGCACCGGAAGTTCCGATATTCACGTTGGCAATTCCACAATCGGAACCGCCGTTTGAAAGGAACAATTCTGCTTCTCTCAGATTTTGAGTCATTATTGCGGAACTTAATCCTTGCGGAACATCATTCTGTAAAGCGATTGCTTCGTCCAGAGTTTTATATTTAATCAAATAAAGAATTGGTGCAAAAGTCTCGTGCTGAACGATTTCGTAACTGTTTTCAACCTCAGCGATACAAGGTTTTACATAACATCCGGAAGTGTAATTTTCGACTTCCAAAACACCACCTTCAACTACGAATTTTCCGCCTTCAGCTTTACATTTTTCGATGGAATTCTGATATTGTTCTACTGCCGATTTGTCGATCAATGGACCAACGTGATTAGATTCGTCCAATGGATTTCCGATTTTCAATTGTCCGTAAGCTTTTACCAAACGGTCTCTCACTTCGTCGTAAACAGATTCGTGGATGATTAAACGTCTTGTAGAAGTACATCTTTGACCGGCAGTTCCTACTGCACCGAAAACTGCACCAATGATACTCATATTGATGTCAGCATTTTCCGTAATAATGATCGCATTATTTCCACCTAATTCAAGAATCGATTTTCCGAAACGTTTTGCCACATTTTGTCCTACGATTCTTCCAACTCTGGTAGAACCTGTGAAGGAAACGAGAGAAATTCTTTTATCATTCACCAATTTATCACCAATCTCGTGGTCTGCAATCACCAAACTTGAAATACCTTCCGGAAGTCCGTTTTCTTTTGCAACTTCAAGAAAAATATTTTGACAGGCAATCGCACAAAGCGGTGTTTTTTCTGATGGTTTCCAGACGACAACATTTCCGCAAATCCAAGCTAAAGAAGCATTCCACGCCCAAACGGCAACCGGAAAATTGAATGCAGATATTACGCCTACAATTCCCAGTGGATGATACTGCTCATACATCCTGTGACCAGGTCTTTCGGAATGCATCGTGTAACCGTGAAGCTGACGGGACAATCCTACTGCAAAATCGCAGATATCTATCATCTCCTGAACTTCGCCAAGACCTTCCTGAAGAGATTTTCCCATTTCGTAAGAAACAAGTTTTCCAAGATCATCTTTGTATTCTCTCAGTTTATTTCCAAACTGGCGAACCAAATCACCACGTTTCGGAGAAGGAATTTGTCTGAATTCTTTAAAAGCTTCCTGAGCTTTTGACAACACTTTTTCGTAGTCATTGGCGTCTGAAGTTTTGATTGAAGCGATTTGATTTCCGTCAACCGGAGAAAAGCTTTCTATACTTTGACCAGAGGAGAAAAATTCTAATCCTGTTGAAGTTCCGTTGTTTTCTGTTGAAATACCTAATCTTTTTAGACTTTCTGATATTGAAATTGAGGACATAAAGTTTTTTAATTTTGAAGTCTCTAAAGATAAAAATATATTTTGAGCGACAAAATTTAAAACTAACAATCGTTAGTAAATGAGTTTAATAGTAGAAAGATTTGGGTAATTTTATACTTTTAAACTATTTTGAATCAATCTAAACTGCAGAATTTTTCTTATTTTTGACAAAAATAAAAAATGGAGAAGCAGGAAAAGATTGAGGAAAACCTAGAAGAAAAAAAAGTACCGAAATGGAAGATCTTGCTGAAGAAATTTGGAATTGGAGGTATTATTTTTTTCACTGTAAAAGGAATCATTACCTCTACGCTGATTTATTTTTTAGGTAAGAATTTCTGGATCATTATCCGGGATTATTTTGCAAACTGGTTTAATTAGTAATTCTCCTCTTTTTTCGTCATTAAATGATCTATGGAGAACTTTCCGGAACCCATAATAAGAATTATAAAATAAAAGAAAAAATACAAAACACTCAATTCTTTAGCCTCGTAAGGATCTGAACCGTGAACAACGAAACATGCGACCAGCATAGTGATGATTAGCGGAATACATGCAATTCTTGTAAAAAGCCCAACAATTATAAAAATTGAACACAAAAATTCTGCAAAAACGACCAAAACCATCGTAAAAATAGATCCCATTCCAAGAAAATGCATGAATTTAATATGATCATTCTCTACCAACGTCTGGAGTTTGGGTATGCCGTGCGTAAGCATAGACAAACCTACAAAAATGCGGACAAGCAATATTCCGACCTCTACAACATTAGGATTTGGTTTTGTTGAATTTATATTTTTCATCTTTGTGTCTTAAAAAATATCCTAATTCAAATCTACAAAAAAATCCTTTATAGAAAAGGATTTGTATAGATATTATCTGTAACCGAAATTTTTAAGATCTCTGTCATTTTTCCGCCAGTCTTTTTTGACTTTTACGAAAAGGCTGAGATGTATTTTTTTGCTGAAGAATTTTTCCAGATCGATACGCGCTTCTGTACCTACTTTTTTGATCATTTCGCCTTTGTGACCAATGATGATACCTTTCTGCGTATCACGTTCTACGTAGATTATAGAATCGATAACGATAGCACCTTCTTTTTCTTTAAACTGTTCGGTAACAACTTCTACGGCATAAGGTATTTCTTTATCGTAATTCAAAAGGATTTTTTCACGGATTGCCTCATTCACGAAAAAACGTTCCGGTCTGTCCGTGTACATCTCCTTGTCGTAATACGGTGGATTTTCTGGCAACATCTCTTTCAGTTTCGGAAGGATGACGTGCGTGTTGAAAGAATTAAGAGCAGAAATAGGAAGAATCTCAGCTTTCGGGATTTTCTCGTGCCAGTCTGTAGCTATTTTCTCAAGCGCTTCCTGATTGGTTTGATCAATTTTATTTAATAATAATAAAACCGGAACAGGAATCTTATTCAATTTATCAATCAAAAATTCTGATTGTTCTGCCTTGTCCGTCACATCTACAATGAACAGGAAAACGTCTGCATCCTGCAAAGAATCTTTCACAACGTCCATCATTTTTTCCTGCAAACCGTATTTTGGATCCAGAACGCCCGGCGTGTCAGAAAAAACGATTTGAAGATCCTCTTCATTATAAATCCCGAAAATCCTGTGTCGGGTGGTTTGTGCTTTTTGGGTTACAATTGCCAGCTTCTCTCCCATCAATTGATTGAGAAGTGTTGATTTTCCGGCGTTTGGTTTCCCAACGATGTTTACGAATCCTGCTTTGTGCATTGGTAGAAATTAGATTTTAGACTTAAGCAATTAGAACAAAGTCTTTGATTGAAATTTCGGCAAAGTTACGGAATTTTTGGAGTAAGACTTCTATAATCCTAACATTAAAATTATCAGTAAGTTACATTATATTTAAAATATTTTTTAACTTTAAGGCTAAATAAAATTATGACCTATGAAAAAAACTTTCCTCTTTCTTTTTGTGACCAATGTATTTTTCGCACAAAACTCAGAATTAATAAATACAAACTGGCAAGTGACCAAATTTGTTGGCGAAATGTTTCCTACGGATCAACTTCCTCCGTCAATGCCTTACCAACAGGTTACTGATTTTAGTAGTAATCCATCAAAACTCAGTTTAACGTTTTTCAACAATGTCTCAGCGGATATAACTTATACTGGGCAGAATGTTTTTACAGTAAACAGTAAAGCTTGTACCTTGGCAGACTATGGTGGCGATAATGGACAGGTCAACCATTTTTTTGGGTTATTGTGTAATTTCTTTATAAAAGACACAAACTATTATTACTTTATTGAAAATAATGGCACTGAAAAAACTTTAACAATTGGCAATGCGATATTCCAGGAAATTCATTTTAAATCTGGAAATCTAGGGACAAAAGACATTCAATCATCCAAAGTTGTTCTCGGTCCAAATCCAGTAAAAAACATTTTAAACATCAATAATCCTGCTAATATAACCTCAGTAAAAATATTTGATTCTTCGGGGAAATTAGTTTATGACAAACATGATGAAAAGTCGAAAACATTAAGTATTGATATGCACACCTTTAAAACAGGAACGTACATTATCCAGCTAAACGGTGAGGAAAATTATAAAGTTATTAAAGAATAATTATTGTAAATTAAAACAAAATCGGTTCAAATTTGAGCCGATTTTTTTATTTAAAGTTTTACCTTTGGAACTTCACTTTTTCAATCATCATTTATGTTTACAGCCAAAGAAATTTCAGAGATTAATTCACTTCTCGTTCCCGAAAAAAATATCGTCATTGTAACACACCACAACCCAGACGGCGACGCAATCGGCTCTTCTCTTGGTCTGAAACATTACCTCAAAACAAAAGGAATCGAAGCCACTGTAATCGTTCCCAATGATTTTCCAAAGTTTCTGAAATGGATGCCGGAAGCGAAGAAAATCGTGATTGGAGAATACAAAAGAAAAGTCGCCGGCGAAGCCATTTATAATGCGGATGTTATTTTCTGTCTGGATTTTAATTCGCCGACAAGAATCGGACTTCTTGGCGATTGGGTGACGAAAGCCAAAGCAAAGAAAATCCTGATCGATCATCATCAGATGCCTGAGAAATTCGATTTTGTATATTCTGATACTACGATTCCTGCGACTTGCCAGATGATTTATCATTTTATACAGGCCAACAATGATGAAAAATCTGTAAATCTGGATGTTGCACAATGTCTTTACACCGGAATAATGACCGACACTGGCGGTTTCCGGTTTCGATCTACGAGTGCAAGTACGCACAGAATTGTGGCTGACTTAATTGAAAAAGGAGCAGATCCAGCCATCATCACTTCCAACACTTGGGACACGAATACGATTTCAAGATTGCATCTGCTTTCCCTCGTCCTGAGTAGAATCGAATTGACAAAAGAAGGAAAAGTAGCAATCCTCTGGCTGAAACGTGCTGAACTGAAAGAATATGGCTTTGATAAAGGTGATACGGAAGGTTTTGTCAACTACGGATTAAGTGTTCTTGGAACCAAAATGGCGGTTTTCTTTATGGAAGATCTTTATGAGGATTTTATCAAGATCTCTTTCCGTTCCAAAGATTCTGTGGACACCAATCAGTTTGCGAGAAAGCACTTCAATGGTGGCGGACACATCAATGCTTCCGGTGGGAAATATTTCAAATCTATGGAGGAAACGATTGAGGATTTCAAAGAGAAGATTGAGGCGGAAGAGTTTTAATATTTGCTTAAATTCTGACAAATTATGATTGACAGAAAAAATCCCTAACCCTGATGGGAACGGCATCCTTTTTTGTCTTTTCTGGAAACTTTCTTTTTGATGACAAAAGGTCTAAGACAAAAAAGATATAGCACTTCGACAAGCTCAGTATAAATTACCAGCGGGAAACAACTCCTAAAAATTTATCTCAACAAGACGAAAACCAAAACGATAATTGCCGGCAAAGCCTGAACGAAAAAGATCTTCTTCGACGCAGAAAGCGCACCATAAATCCCGGCAACGATCACACATCCAAGGAAGAATGTCGCTACATTTTTTGACCAAACCGTATCGCAAATGAATAAGCTCCAAATGAGTCCGGCGGATAGAAATCCGTTGTACAGACCTTGGTTGCCTGCGAGTCCTTTCGTGGGTTTGAAAAGCTCGTCTGGAAGTGAACCTTTAAACGTTTTCTTACCCAAAGTTTCCCACGCAAACATTTCCATATACAAGATGTAAAGATGCTCTAGAGCTACGATTGCGATGAGGATTTTTGATAGAATTTCCATTTTAGAGCACAAATTTTTTAGGTAAATGATGAAGTAATTCTGTATTGATGATCGAGGCGCAAACTTCTGGTTTCTCCCAATGTCCGTTGTGTCCGCAATCCAGAACGTAGGATTTGATGTTCGTATTATCCGGAAGATTTTTGATGGTTTTTTCAGAATTGACCGCCGAATCGTGCTTGCCGGATAAAACCAGAATTTTGCCTTCGAAGTTTTTTAAGACCTCGGATCTGTCGGGACGTTCTATCATTCCTTTTTGTGATGCGAGAACGCCGTCAACGGAAGACGTGTAGGCGATTTCTTTGGCGAGCTTTATTTTCGATTCCAGAATATCGTGCTCGTTTGGGTTGAAGAGATTTGGAACGCCAGCATTTACGAAAGCTTTCAGATTTTCTTTGATGATTCTCAAGCCTTTTGTTCTTGTCTGCTTTTTTTCCTCGTCGTCTGCGAAATAGGTGGAGAAAAACAAGGTAAACGATTTCAAGTCTTTAGGATATTTTTCCGCAAAAGCCAAAGCAATATATCCGCCCATCGAATGTCCGAGCAAGTGAAATTCTTTTAATTTCAGATGATCTGTGACTTTTTTCACTCCATCAGCCATCAAATCCATTGTTTGGATTTCAGCAATGACTTCCGACTTTCCGAAACCTGGCAAATCGATTTTTATCAATTTAAATTTCTCTGACAAATATGGTTTCAAATCATCCCAAATCGAGAGATTTTCCATAAATCCGTGGAGCAAAACCAAGGCTTCCGTTCCGTTTCCTTCTATTTCGTAATTGAGCATAATTTTTATATTTTAATTATAATTTGATCAGCAAATCCAGCACTATTCACAGATTCGTGGAGTTTGAAGGTTTTGCCCCCATCTTTTGTAGAAAAATTTCTCTTGCCACTTCTTACATCTAGTTTTCCGTTGTCATTGTCGGAAATGCTTTGTTTGATATTTCCCTCAAACTTCAGATTTTTTGGCGAAGTCATTTTTGCCGTTCCGTCAATTGATAAAAAATCTTTCCCACTGGTTTGTTTGCCGGAAACTTCATATTCATCCTGACCAATTTTTTTAAAAGTAACTTTCCCACTTCCTTTCAGCATATCATGTGTAAGGCTATGAGTTCCTTCCAGATTTTTGAAACTGCGGCTGGCAAGAATGCTGTCGTTGATTTTTGTTCTCGCAAGGTTAATAGAATCGATTATTTTTGTACTGTCAACTTTGGAAACTGCATTGTCTGCAGATTTATTACAGGAGTTAATTAAAACTAAAATTACGATCGGGAAAAGTTTTTTCATTGGCTAAATTTTCCTCTAAAATAAATAAAAAAGAGCGCCTGACAGACACTCTTTGTAAAATATTATGCAATTTTTACTGAATTTTATTCTCGTACAATTCTTTTTCTTTATCATTCATTTCAGAAATTCCGTAAAGTTCAGATTTTGTGATGGTCATTTCGTCCAACATATCAACCATCGTTTTGTATTGGGAATCGTCTGCAGGTTTTATGATTACGGTAAAAATCTCTTTTTTAGGGGCTTTTGCTTTTGCAGATTCAATGGTTTTTGCAACCTGAGCTTTGTCGAAAGACACTTCTTTCAGACTATTATCATTCAAATCTTTTTTATCTGCTTGATAATAAAAAACTTTTCCATCCTTACCAATAATAAAAACGATCGAATTTCTGTAGTCAATATAATTTTCAACGTGCCGTGGATTTTTTGGTGGGTTCGAAAAATTGATTGCGTTCGGTTTTGAGAAATTGGTTGTGAACATAAAAAATGTGATCAGTAAAAATCCCAGATCTACCATTGGCGTCATATCTACGCGGATTGGTTTTTTGTTTTGAGTTTTCTTTCCGTTAGATTGCTCTTTAATTTGAATTTCGGCCATAGCTTTAAATTTTAAGTTAATAATAGAAAATAAAAATCCATAATGATTTATCATCATTATGGATTTTGGAATACAAATTCTGTACCTTATATTTTAAATCATTGCAAAATCGCTATTCAATGAATTACGAATTCATCCATTGCTCGTAAGTCATTTCAAATTTGATTTCTTTACCCTGCGTTCCAATCTCTTTCCATTCAGCCAATCGATAGAATTTTTCGGCTCTCGTATGTGGTGCAGTTCCTAACCAGAGTGGTGTTTTGGTTTTTTGAAAATACCAATTCAACATCATATTATGCAATTGCTTTCCAATGCCCTGGTCTGCGTATCTTGGCGCAACGAACAATGCCCAGACATTATTTTCAACTGTATCTACGACTGCAAAACCAACGATTTGATTTTTGATTTCACAAACCCAAGCTTTTCCTTTTTCGATTATAAACTTTTCATAATCCGCGTCTTTTATAAGGTTTGGATCCGATAATTGATTCTCCTTTACAGAATTACGAACCATCTGCATCTGTTTGATGTCTTCAATTTTAGCTTCTCTGAAATCCATTTTTAGTTATTGTTTTTATAAAAATCAATTCCGCATTTCAGGAATTTTTTGAACTCTTCTTTTGGCATATATCCGGAAACAGGAATGTTGATCACCTTTTGATCTGGCGTTACCAAAACATAATGTGGCTGAGAATTATTATTAAAATTCACTTGCTGGAAGAGACTCCATTTATCGCCAATTGTTTTTACTTTCTTCATTTGACCGTCGCCCATATCGATTTTGATTTGTTCATTTTCCGGCAATTCTTCCTTGTCATCCACATAAACCGAAGCAATAATCAAATCATTTTGAAGCATTGGCAAGACATCATCCTGACTCCAGACGAATTCCTCCATTTTACGACAATTTTCGCAACCATAGCCTGTGAAATCTATCAAAACAGGTTTGTTCTCTTTCTTCGCCACTTCAATCGCTTCGAAGTAATTGTGATAAGGTTTCAAGCCAAGAATTCCATCTTTTTCGTCGTGGAAATAACTGACATTCAATGGCGGTAAAATTCCGCTCAACATTTGCAGTTTCGGTTTTTCTGAAGGAATCAATCCTTGAATCAGATAAACCACAAACACAATTCCGAAAACACCAAGAATTCTTCTTCCTAAACTGATCTTCGGTTTCTTGTCATCGTGCGGAAATCTGATTTTCCCGAATAAATAAACCACCAAACCAATGGCTATAATAATCCAAAGTGCAATGAACAATTCTCTTTTCAATAGGAATGTTTTGGAAACCAGATCTGCTTTTGAAAGGAATTTTAAAGCCAAAGCCAACTCGATAAAACCAAGAACCACTTTCACAGTATTCATCCAACCACCAGATTTTGGTAAGCTTTGAAGCGCTTGAGGAAACAATGCCAACAATCCAAAAACTAATGCCCAAGCCAATCCGAAACCGCCTAAAGCA
The DNA here is from genome assembly GCF_059803555.1 of Chryseobacterium sp. TB1-D10. Taxonomy (NCBI): domain Bacteria; kingdom Pseudomonadati; phylum Bacteroidota; class Flavobacteriia; order Flavobacteriales; family Weeksellaceae; genus Chryseobacterium; species Chryseobacterium sp. TB1-D10. Next base: position 207,084 of record NZ_JAPFHB010000009.1, read on the forward strand.
AACGTCAAAAGTGTCGGAACATTCGTAGCTCCAGCGACTACTCCACCAAGCAAACTTCCCAAAATTGGACCTGTACAAGAGAACGAAACGATGACCAAAGTCAAAGCCATAAAGAAAATCCCAATCATCCCGCCAGCTTCCTCAGCTTTGGAAGATTTGTTCGCAATGGAGCTTGGTAAAGTGATTTCGTAATAGCCGAAAAAGCTCAGAGCAAAGAATAAAAATATGGCAAAGAAGAATAAATTCAGCCAAATATTGGTCGAAATCTGATTGAAAATATTCCCCGAAATCCCATCAATAATATGAAACGGAATACTTAATAAAACGAAAATCAATAGGATAAAAAAACCGTAAATGAATGCGTCTCGTTTGCCTTTTGCTTTGTCTTTATTGCCTTTGGTGAAGAAGGAAACCGTCAATGGGATCATTGGGAACACGCACGGCGTCAACAATGCAATCAATCCACCGAGGAAACCTAGTCCAAGAACAAGCCAGTTATCATTCTCCGGTTTTTGTTGAACTGCCCCACAATTGGTCAATGGATTTTTGAAGTCCAGAGAATTGATCTTCAAGCCATCTTGTTTTGCAACTGATATTTGTTCAATATTAGTAGGCTTCAAAACAGTTCCCACTTTTCCTGCAGGCGCAACTTCGTAAATGGTATCTTTTGTCTTTTCAGCGGTTTGTTCGGAAGCAACTGCGGTCGCAGTTCCAGCGATTTGTTTTTCGAATTCCAAAGTATTTGGAGCCAGACAAACGCGATCATTACAAGTCTGATACATTATTTCAGCTGTAATCGTGGTCGGTTTCGAAGCATCTTTCGGTTTGAACTTCTGCTTGAAAATCACTTTATCTGAATAATAAACGATCTGAGCGCCGAAAGCTTCTGAGAATTCATCGTGCTTTTTCCCAATTTCCTGAACTTTTCCAATTAGCTGAATTCCCTCTTTTGAAGTGATTTTAAATTCAGTTGGTATTCCGGAATCCGGTGGTAAATCTTTTGAATAAATATGCCATTTGTCTTCAATTGTTCCGGTTAAAACGGCTTCGTATTCGTCTTTTCCAACAGGATTAACATCGAATTTGAACTTAACCGGATTTTTGATTTGCGCAGAAAAGATTTGAATAATAAGAAGTGAGAATAAGAAAAAAAACCTCTTCATTTTTAATATTTTTAGATTTACAAAAGTACTTGTTTTAAGATTAATCGAGCAGAGTGCTTTGCCTTAATTTTTTTTCTATCGCCAGATTATTTTTCAAAGCCAAAAAACCTTCTTTAATATCCAGATAAGGAAATCCTGTTTCGTGATTTCTGCGACTGATTTCTGCCATTATTTTCCAGTGTTTGGTAATTTCTTTCCAAGCAAAAAACAGAGAATGTTTGGGGTCATACATATGAGTCGGTTCGCTTTTAGCACCATTTATTTCGATGATTTTTAAATTCTTTCCTTCTTTTAAAAGTTCTAGATTTTCGAACATTACATCCAGTCTTCCGAAATAAAAACCGTTGACTTTCGTACAGATTTCATCTATTTTTTGTACTAATTTTTCTGTAACTTCACTTGAAATATCAATAAATTTTGCGCCTCTCGTATGGCTTCCAAACGGTATCAGAATAATTTCTTCGTTTTCAGGAACTGTTTTCTGCATTTCGCTTCCCATTTTCAATTCTATGGCTTTGATCTGGAACGCACTTCTGGGATTTTCCATCACCAGTTCTCTCAGTGTGTTTTTGCCGTTTCCTTTTACAGATAGAAATTCTTTTTTCACCATTCCTGTAATTTTTCCTTTTTTCTCGTCTGGAAATCTGTGATAAAAAATGCCGACTTCATTTTGATAATTTATTTTTTCCTGAATCAAAAAATCGCAATCGCTGTTGTTTCGATAATTTTCCAACTCATTTAAATCTTCGAGCTGAACAACACCTAAACCTTTCAGTCCAATGTTTGGTTTTACAATAACAGGGAAGTTAATGGTTTGTGATTTTAATTCAGATACAATTTTCTGAAACGGGATTTCTGAAGATGCAAAAACCGTTTTCGGGATCCAGTTTTCGGGAATCAGATCGTAGATTTCTTTTTTACTTTCCATTGCCATTCCTCCGTATTTTATAGAAGGATTCGCTCCGTGGAAGAACAAAAGCGTTCTTGCTTTATATGCACAGTACAGCCAAACCGGAAAAAGCGGCAGGTAAATGGAAAAAGTAGACCAGTATTCCCAATGTGCAATTTTATGAAGGCGATGTTTGAGTTTCATTTTTGAGGGAAATTTTTTCGGGTTTAGAATCTGGGTTCAGTCGGTCATAATGTTTCAGTGTCATTTCATCGGAAATAACGAGCTGTGTCGTACTGATGGTTTGTATCGTATTTTGCCTTTTGATGGTAATTCCGTTTTCCAGATCATCGGTTTTCTGATGGTGGAAATCTAAAATATCTGCTTCGGAAATCGGCTCGATTTGCAGAAATTCTTTGAAAATTTCCCTTCTTTTTTCCTGTGCTTTTGCATCGTACAAAGTTGCGGAAGACCAGATGTACGGAAGATGAGCGTCTAATCTTTTAAAATGTTTTTCGGTTCCGTCCCAGCAAAATTCTGCCAATTGTTTTTCCTGAAAAATCACCAGTGTAAAAGGTTCAATGTTTTCCAAATCAATTAATTCTATTGACTTGAAAATATCTTCTTCCACTATCAGATCCAAAACAATCAGTCCACGGCTTTTTCGGTATTCCTTTTTTACCAAATGATTTTCAAAAGCACCGTTTAATAAAATGAGGGCATTTCCATTTTCTGAAACCGCAAACCACGTTCCGTTTTTGGTAGCATCTTTCGGATAAAAGATACCTTTTTCACGATGAATTTCCTGTGCAGAACGATTCGGTTTCTCGTCCCGGTTGGAAGTCAGAATAATTTTATTTTTAAGCGGAAAATACGTTACAGTACACATTTAGTTTAGGTTTTGGGTTTCTCTGTATTGAATCGTTGAAGGGGCAATTCCGAAATTTTTGTTGAGAAGATGACTCATTTTAATCTCGTTAAAAGCCACTTTTATCAAAGCCTGATGATGGATGCAATGCTCAATATTGTACAAAAGTTCCCGAAAGAAATTGGTCGGAATTTCCAAAGAAATAGTTCCCACCGTTTGATGCATTGTCAAATTTTTGTTGGGCAAATTAATGCTGAAAAGTATTTCGGAAATAATTTCTATCGCTTTTTCAGGATTATGTTCCAGTTCCGGATTTCTCTGTCTTTCGTCATAATTAATCTGATTCGTATGGTAAGAGTTCCGTAAAATTTCCAGAAACTCAATAATATGTCTTGTGTGACCGCCAATGGTAGAACCGTCCAGAGAAGGAATACTCTGAGTGTACATTTTTGCCGAAACTTTTCTCAGTAAATTCTGTTGTTCGGTAAGGATCTCGTGTAAGATCGCATAAACCGATTGGTCTTTATTCATACTTTCCTTTTTTAAATTTAAATAAAAGAATAACACAGAAAACAAAAACGGTAAGCGCAAGGTAAAACAATTTTCCGCCATCGTTATTGGTATCGATTCCCAGAATGAAAATGTGTGAGGCAATTGCTCCAATCATCGTTACAAATCCCAGAACAGCTCCCCAAAAAGTGGTTTTCGGGTTCAGAATCAAAACTGCCGTAATGAGTTCCAGAATACCTGAAAAAATTCTTCCAAAAGGTTCTGCGTGAAGCTTAGAAAAAATCGCAACAGAATCCGGATGAGCCGTAAATTTGAAGAATAAAGTCTGCAGTAAAATAATGGCGGGAATTAATCGTAATGCCCAATTGATATAGTTTTTCATATCTCGTTATTTTTTCTCCAATAAAGCGTGAGAAAATAAATGATTGTACTGTTGGCAATGAACAACGGCATATTTGTATTCATCAAAGTTTACGGGGCTTGTGAAAGTATAGGTTTGCCCGCCATTCACAGATTTCAGTTTTCCAAGCGAAATAAATTGTGCTGGCTCCTGTTCTTTACTTACATAAACGTACAAATCCGGACCATTGCTAACCGTGAAAGCATCATTGAAAACCAAGGTAAAAGTTCCGTCTTTCTCATAAATTTCAGCTTTTCCGTTAACGTTGTTTCCGTAAGGTCCCTGCATAAAGTTTCCGGAATATTTTAAAATTGCATTTTCGGGAGCCATTTCCATTAAATCTTCTGTTGCGGTATTTTCTCTGATGCAGGAAACCAAGAGAAAGGATGCGAAAATAAAGGTGATCATTGTTTTCATAATTTCTGATGTTTTTATTTGTTGTAAGTTTTTGATTGAGTGAATTAAAACCTGATTCTGTATTCTACATTAGCGATGAAGCTTCTCGTTAATCCATCGGGTCTAGCTGTTCTCACGACAAAAGGAACACCCACATTAAGTTGAAGTCAATTTCTTCGGTTGATTTCGTAATCCAGATAGACATTTCCGTTCAGTGTAAGTCCTTTCGAATTGTTAATTTCCAGTTCTACATTGTTTTGGTTGGTAAAACGGTCATTCTTCAGGTGATAAATCGGCAAAATACTTGGCGTAAGTCTTATTTTTGGATGGATCATTAAAGGATAAGAAACTCTCAGCAAAACATCGCCGCTTCTCTGGAATTTATTGGTGGATAAAAATCCTCTCAGTGCTGAACTTGCGGGATACTGTGATGCCAAAAACTGATTGTCGTTCTGCGTTAGAGGCTGTTGAAGAGCGGTAACTAACTGGATTTTTTTGATTTCATAACCAACTCCCACAATTAAATCCAGTGTTCCTAAGCTGGACTGATAATCCATTGGCAACGGAAGATTGTTTTTGGAGTTTCCTGCATCTGACAAAGGAATCTTAGCACCTAAAGTAAACTTTAGTTTTTCGTTAGCTTTATAATTGGCATTCAAAAACAAATCAGAAACGCCAAAAGTGGAAACATCGTTTCCGTTTTGCGCTAATGTTGTCAATTTTGCATCAAAGCCAAATCTGTCATTGATTTGTCTGTTATATTCTACGTAATTTCCAAAAACAGAAATCGAGTTATCTGCTTTGCCAAAGAAAATTCCGGTTTTAATTTGATTATGGTAAGTTTTGATGCTGTCATTGTTATTCGGCTGAAAACTGTTAACCGTACAGAATCCGGCGTCACTGCATCCCTGTGCAACTAGATGATTGCTTTGCAAAAGCAGTAAAAATGCAGTTCCCAGAAAAATTTTAAAGTTTTTCATAATGTTATTTTTTTGTGAGGATTAATTGGTCAGTTTTTCCCAGTTTTGGTCTGCACTTTTTTTCAGTTTCGTCTCGTTCTTGTTCCACGAAGTCAGGGTATTGTTGAAAAATTTATTGTAGAACAGGTGGGTTTTTCCGTCAATGATTTTAAAAGTATTGGGATTGATGTCTACTTTTTCACCATCATCTCCCATTGCAAAAGCGCACCAACCGCCGTAAACAGGTTCGTATTTTGCGGGATCTTTTTTCAGGAGTTCTTTATTTTTTTCCGAAGAAGTATAATAAATGGCTCCGTTTACATTAACTGCAAATTCTTTTTTCCCTTTTACAGCTTTTTTCTGTTCGATGTAAGAAACGGGATCATACCCCTGAATTGCCAGTTTGTTTTCTAAATTTCTGTGTTCTGCTTTTTGGGAAAATGCCAAAAAAGGAAGCAGAAAAACAAGAATGAACGTAATTGTATTTTTCATAATTTTTAAACTTATTGGTTTTTATTAGGTAGTTTTAACCACAAAAGAATCAAAAGATTTAACCGAATTATCAGATTGTCAAAAGTCTACAATACATAGTGGATTTTGCTGACTTTTTAATTTCTTTTTTTAATCATTTCTTTTGCAGCTTTTGCGGTCAAAAATTAATTAAAGCTGTTTTAAAATATCCTCTAACGAAGCCCTTTCTTTGTAATCGGGATTGAAGTGTCTCCAGATTACTTTTTGATTCTCGTCTAAAATATAGGTCGCGGAAACGGGTAGTCTTCCGGAATCATCGGAACGGCTTTTCTTAAAATCGTCTCCCAATCGGTTTTCGTAGAAATCGAGCGTTTTTTTCTCGGGCGTGTACAGAACATCAAAAAGTTCTGCTATTCTGTAGTTTTCATCATACAAAACGGAATACGCGGTTTTTGTTTTGCTGATAGTTTTTGCGATAAACTCAGGTTTTTCAGGAGAAATAATGACCAATCTTGTGTTTTTTGACTGTAATTCGGGAGCAAGATTTTGTAGGCTTTCAACATATTTATTACAATACGGACACCATTGTCCACGAATGAAAACCACCACGGTTTTCTTTTTTTCCTGAGACAGAGAAAATGTTTTTTCAAACTGATCTTTTGCTGTAAAGTTGGGAATCGTTTCACCTACCATTTTGCCCTTCACTTCGCTGATTGTCGGTGTTTTTTTGTCTGAATTTCTTTTCTCTATAACCGATTGTCCTATATTTAAAAATTGTGCAGCGTTGTAATATCCATATTCGTACTGCACCAGTTCGCCGTTCTGGTCTAAGAAAAGAAAGGAAGGATAATTAACGATTTTAAATTTTTTGGCAAGTTCTGTTCCTTCTTTTTCGGCATCAATATAAAGACTGATGAAATTTTTATTGAAAAATTCTCCCAGTTCAGGATTCGGGAACGTATTCTTTTTCATTAGTTTACAGGGACCGCACCAAGTTGTGTACAGATCGATGAAGATGAGTTTGTTTTCCTGTTGTGCCAATTTTTTGGCTTCTTCTAAATTTTTAGTCTGAAATTGAATTCCGGCTTTGCTTTGTGCATTGAACGAAATGGCAACTAAGAAAAAGAACGTATAAATTATTTTGGTGAACATAAGATAAAGTATTTACTATGAAGTTCCCAAAAGCAGAAAAAATCACCCGGTGAAAAGGTGATTTTTTAATTATTTTATTTAAAGTGTTGATAATCAGTTTTAAAAATTATCATCTTTTTTTATTTTTCGGATTTGTTCCACACATTTATACTTTTGATTTTGCGCATTATGCTTGGTGGAATACTTGTATTTTTCCTGTATTTCTTCCATATTTTTATTCTTCATAAAAATATCGTGGATGAGGTTTTGGCAGTGCGAAGAAATTTTATTGATGTAATCATTAAGTTTATCATAATAATTCCTTTCGTTTTCTATTGCCTGGTTGATCTCTTCTTTGTTTTCAAAATAATAGCTTTCGTACATTTCCACAAAAAAGTTTCGGTTGCGCAATTTTTTCAGCCAAAGATTTTTAGAAATTCCGGTGACATAATTGGCAAGACAAGTATAGGCTTTGAAATCATCATCGTACAATTTTTCGTACAAAATTATCAAAGCATCCTGAAAAACATCTTCCGCATCTTCCAGATTTCCTTTGTTTCCAAGAACAAACTTACGAGTGTAACCGAAATATTTTTGGTACAGAACGCCAAAGGCAACATTGTTGTCTTTCTGAAAATCTGCGATTGCTAAGGAATTGACCGCCTTTTTATTCATTATTGAAGGACTTTGAGAAAAAAATTATAATCATCATTTGTTGAAAACCTTCTATCCTGACGAAACGGCAAAATACCCAAAACATTGTCTTTCCCGTCGCAAAGAATCCAGATTTTTTGCTTGGCCAAAATAGACAATTTTTCATCTTTAAAAAACTTCGAAACTTTCTTTTTACCAATCATTCCGATAGGAAAAAACAAATCGCCTTCTTGTTTTCTTCTTAATTTTAGAGGCAATTGAACTTTGTGTTTATCTATTTTCCAGGAACAATTACCAAACGTTTTTATTTCATTTTTAATATGCTCAGGAATCAGTATTTCGTTTTCTACAATTTCAATAAAAATTATTGATTCTTCTGACTTCTGACTTCTGACTTTTGACTTCTTCTCAAAAATCAATTCGTTTCTGTTAATAATTAACTGAAATTCAGAATTAAAAAATGAACTTCCGGTTTGCGCCGTGAGAACTTTCTGCATTTCATTTTCGTCATTAAAACCAAATCGTTTCAAAATCTCAAAACGAATTATATTTGACTCTTGCGAGAATTTCGTTTTATCAATAATTGTTTGTCCAGTTTCAGTATTAGTTTTATAACCATTGATTTTTTCATTAATCAAATCATTCAGAACATCTTTTGTCTGATTCAAAATCTCCATACTTTTTGAAAAATTCTGAAGAAAATTATCATTGATGTCCAACAATTGCGGAACAATATTATGCCGGATTTTATTCCTTAGATAATCGGTTTTCTGATTCGAAACATCTTCACGGAATTCAATCTTATTATCTTTCGCAAACTCATAAATCTCATTCTTAGAAAAACTAAGAAGTGGCCGGATAATTTGATTCTCATTCGCAGGAATTCCACTCAAACCTTTTATTCCTGAAGCTTTGGAAAGATTAATAATGAAAGTTTCCAACTGATCATTTAAATGATGCGCAATTACAAGATATTCGAGATTTTGTTCTTTTTGGATTTTTCGGAAAAACCGATAACGCAATTCTCTAGCCCAATTCTGAATAGAATTTTCCGGTTTGTCATCTTTCTCTGAAACTTCATACAAATGAAAAGGAATTTGATAGCGTTCACAAAAGTCGGAAACTACTTTCTGGTCGAGGTTAGAATCCTCATTACGAAGATGATAATTGATATGTGCGATTTGAAATTTCAAACCCGAAACCTGAAACAGATCAGCCAAAACCATAGAGTCGACGCCTCCACTTACTGCTAAAAGGTATGTTTTTTGTTGCGGTTGAGATTGTAATTGCTCAAGAACGTTTTGAAATTTTAAGAGACTTAACACAATTTTATAACGAAATATTAAGTTATAAACACAAATATACGTTTATTAATCATTACTTTTGGAATGTTAAATTACGCTAAGAACTATTATTAAAACCATAAATATATACTTATGAAATTATTCAAGATTCTGACAATTGCCGTAATGGGACTTTCCCTTACCTCATGCGTCAGCAAAAAACAATTCGATGCCCTCAATCTGAATTACCAACAATGTATCTCAGATGCAGGCGAAAGAATGCGTCAGATCCAAGATTTGAAAGGCGAAAATGGTTCACTTAAAGGTCAAAATGATCTGTTGGTTGGACAAAACAACGCCTTAAAATCAAGTCTCGATGCTTGTCTTGCAAATGCAGGAAAAGGTTCTACAAACATTGATAAATTGGTTGGCGAAATCAATGCTTCCAATGCATATATCAAACAATTAATCTCCGGAAAAAGCAGAAATGACAGTTTGAATATGGCATTATCCAATAAACTGAAACGTTCTCTTGACAACATCGCAGATCAGGATGTGGACGTGAAAGTTCTAAAAGGTGTTGTATTGATTTCATTATCAGACAAAATGCTTTACCAGGTTGGTAAATACGAAATCCAGCCAGCTGCTGCAGATGTCTTAGCTAAAGTTGCGAAAGTGATCAACGATTACGATACATACAGTGTATTGATCGAGGGTAATACAGATAACACACCATTGAACAGCGCCAATGCACCAAGAGACAACTGGGATCTTTCTGCACTTAGAGCGACTGCCGTTGCAAAGGTGTTGCAAAACCAGTTTGGTGTGAATCCAAACAGAATCACGGCTGGTGGTAGATCGGAATATAACCCGAAAACAACTAATGCATCAGTTTCCGGACGTGGAGAAAACCGTAGAACGGAGATCATCATTATGCCAAAACTGGATGAGTTTATGAAATTGATGGACATTGCTCCAGTTAAAAAATAATATAGCAAATTGCTCTTAGCTTTTAGCGAGTAGCTTAAACCTTCAAGGATTGATTTCTTGAAGGTTTTTTTTGTAATTATTTGGGCAGCTTTTCCGCCTTCCACTCCCGCTTTTTTGTCATTGCGAAGGAAGATTGATAATTAATAGAACTTTTCGACAATCGCAATGACAAATGAGCTCCGTTCCTTTAGATTTGTAATAATAAAATATGATTGGGAAAATATTAAATTTAGAAAGAGAAAAGCATTTAA